>CAMPIY010000196.1 GCA_946886645.1 uncultured Sphingomonas sp. | reverse complement strand
CTGGAAGTCGACACGACCGATGCGCAGCGGTTCATCGATGCGGTCGAGCTGCTCGGCCCCAGCTTCGGCGGGATCAACCTTGAGGACATTGCCGCGCCCGACTGCTTCATCATCGAACAGGCGCTGAAAGAGCGGATGAACATTCCGGTCTTCCACGACGACCAGCATGGGACGGCGATCATCACCGCGGCGGGCCTCATCAACGCCTGTCACCTGACGAACCGCGAATTGAAGGACATCAAGGTCGTCGTGAACGGCGCCGGCGCTGCCGCCATCGCCTGCACCGAACTGATCAAGGCGATGGGCGTCCCCAACAACAATGTCATCATGTGCGACCGCTCCGGCCCGCTCTACCCGGGCCGTGACAAGATGGACCAGTTCAAGTCGGCCCATGCCGTCCCGACCGAGGCGCGCAGCCTCGCCGAGGCATTGGTCGGCGCCGATGTCTTCCTGGGCCTGAGCGCGGCCGGTGCGGTCAGCGGTGAGATGGTGAAAGGCATGGCGCCCCAGCCGATCATTTTCGCCATGGCCAACCCGGACCCGGAAATCACCCCGCCCGAGGCGAAGGCCGCACGTCCCGACGCGATCGTTGCGACCGGCCGCTCGGACTATCCCAACCAGGTTAACAATGTGCTGGGCTTCCCCTTCATCTTCCGTGGCGCCCTGGACGTGCGAGCGACGGGCATCAACGAGGAGATGAAGATCGCCGCCGCCAATGCGCTGGCCGAACTGGCGCGCGAGGCCGTGCCGGAGGAAGTGGCCGCGGCCTATGGCGGAATGACCCACAGCTTCGGTCCCGACTACATCATTCCCGCCCCGTTCGATCCGCGCCTGATCGAGATCGTACCGGCGGCGGTCGCCAAGGCGGCGATGGACACGGGCGTAGCGCAGAAGCCGATCGCCGATATGGACGCCTATCGCTCGTCCCTGCGCGCACGGCTCAATCCGACGGCCTCGGTCCTCAGCCTCGCCTTCGAGGCGGCGCGTGCCAATCCGAAGCGCGTGCTGTTCGCGGAAGGCGAAGAGGAAAACGTCCTGCGCGCGGCCATTGCATTCCGTGAGGGCGGCTATGGCACGCCGGTGCTGGTCGGCCGCGAGGAGGTCTACGACAAGCTCGCCGCGCTCGGCGTCGACGACCCGAAGAGTTACGAGGTGCTCAACAGCCGCAACTCGCCGCTGGTCGGCCGGGCGGTCGACTATATCTACGCCAAGCATCAGCGCCACGGGCTGCTGCGCCGCGCGGCCGAGCGGATGGTCAACCAGGACCGCAATACCTTCGCCGCCGCAATGCTCGCCATGGGCGAGGGCGATGCGATGATCACCGGCACGACCCGTCCCTTCAGCCAGTCGCTGAGCCAGGTCCGCTGGGTGATCGACCAGGAGGATGGCCCGCTCCCGTTCGGGATCCACGTGATTGCGTCCCGTGGCCGAACCGTGATGATCGCCGACACCGCCGTCACCGAGCGGCCGACCGCGGAGCAATATGCGGCAATCGCCGTACGCGCGGCGGCATTCGCACGGCGGATGGGCCAGGAGCCGCGCGTCGCTTTCATCAGCTACACGACCTTCGGCAACCCGCCGGGGCGGCACATCGAGGGGTTGCGCGAAGCGGTAAAGCTGCTCGACACGCTCCAGACCGATTTCGAATATGAAGGCGAAATGGGGCCCGACGTCGCGCTCAACCATGAGGCGCAGTCGAAATTCTATCCGTTCAGCCGCCTGACCGGCCCGGCCAATATTCTGGTCATGCCGGGGCTCCAGTCGGCCAATATCTCGGCCAAGCTGATCAAGGCGCTTGGCGGAGAAGTCGCTCTCGGTCCTTATCTGATGGGAATGTCGCTGCCGGTGCAGATCGCGCCGATGACCGCGACCTCGTCCGATCTGGTCACGCTGGCCGTGCTTGCGGCGGGCGGCGCCGACGCCATCCGCAAGGCTCCCGGCCGGAGGAAATAGCGCTAGATTCGCTCGACCTGGCTGACGCCCTCCGCCGCGCGGAGGGCGGCGATCAGGCCGTGCAAGTGGGCAAGGTCGTGAACTTCCACATCGACGTGGAAGGTGTGGAAGCTGCCGTCGCGATGGGCGAGGCCGAGGTTGACGATGTTCGCCCCCTTCGCGCCCAATATGCTCGCCATCTCCCCGAGTGCGCCCGCGACGTCGCGCAGGATCACCATCAGCCGCGCAGTGCCGCCGTCCGATCCGTCGCCCCAGGCCAGGTCGAGCCAGTCGGCATCGACCCCGCTCGCCAGCTGGTCGCAGCCGATGACATGGACTTCGATCCCTTCATCCTCGCGGCGAAGGCCGACGATGCGGTCGCCGGGAATGGGGTGGCAGCAGGCGGCGAGGTCATAGGCGACGCCGGGCGTGAGGCCCTTGATCGAGATCGCCGTGCGCTGGCCGAGCGGGCGCGGCGCGACGTCGCCGCCGGCCGACCCGGGCATCAACGCTTCCATCAATTCGACGTCCGACACCGACCGGCGCGCGATCTTGATCATCAGTGCGTCGGCATCCTCGACTTTCAATGTCTTGACCGCGCGCTTTAGCGCATCGGCGCCGAGCGGCGCGGGGAGGCGGGCGACGATTTCCTCGTAGATTTTGCGCCCCAGCTCGATTGTCTCGTCACGTTCCTTGTGGCGGACGAAGCGGCGGATCCCGGCACGCGCCTTGCCGGTCACGACGAAGCGCAGCCACGACGGCTGCGGATGCTGGGCCTGGCTGGCGAGAATTTCCACCTGATCGCCATTGTCGAGGATGGTGCGCAGGGGGACGACCCGCCCGTTGACCTTGGCCCCGACGGTCTGGTCGCCGAGGTCGGTGTGGACCGCGTAGGAAAAATCCACCGGGGTGGCGCCCTTGGGCAACTGGATCAGCTCGCCCTTGGGCGTGAAGGCGAAGATGCGGTCCTGATACATCGCCATCCGGGTATGTTCGAGCAGCTCCTCGGGGCTCGCCGCATGGTCGAGGATTTCGACGAGGTCGGAAATCCACGGCACCTTCACTTCTTCAGCGGGCGCGCGTTCCTTGTAGGCCCAGTGGGCGGCAAGGCCGCGCTCGGCCTGCTCGTGCATCGCCTTGTCGCGGATCTGGATTTCGATGCGCGACTTGGAATCATGGATGACGGTGGTGTGCAGGCTTCGATAGCCGTTGCGCTTGGGCGTCGAGATATAATCCTTGTAGCGCCCCGGAACCATCGGCCAGCGCTGATGGATCAGGCCCAGCGCGCGATAACATGCATCGACATCGTCGACGATCACCCGGAACGCCATCACATCGGACAATTGCTCGAAGCTGATGTGCCGCTCGGCCATCTTCTTCCAGAT
>CAMPIY010000195.1 GCA_946886645.1 uncultured Sphingomonas sp. | reverse complement strand
GCCATGGGGCTGGGCCCGCGTATCGACATCCGCGTTTCGCAGCAGCTGGTGATGTCCCAGCAGCTGCAGGCTGCGATCAAGCTGCTGGCGTTGAGCAACCTCGAAATCGAAGCGGTCATCGCCGAGGAGCTGGCAAAGAACCCGCTGCTGGAAGCGCGACCCGGCGAGGGAAACGCCGGCGAAGATGTTGTCGTCCGCGAGGATCAGGAGTTCGGCGAGGAAGCGACCGATCCGACCGGATCCGACGAGCTGATCGGCAGCAAGCTCGCAACCGAGGATTCGCCGATCGACATGGACTGGCGCGAGGCGGCGCTGGAGACCGACAGCTTTGCCGATGTGGGCGGCGGATCGGGAAGCGAGGAAGCATTCGACTTCGATAGGCTGGAAGGCGGCGAAGAGGGGCTGGCCGAACATTTGCTGACCCAATTGCAAGGCACCGGCGGCACGATCGGGCGGCTCGCCGAAGTGATCGTCCATGAACTGGAAGAGACCGGTTATCTCGATACGCCGCTGCGCACGATTGCCGAGGAATGCGAAGCGAGCCTGAAGGAAGCCGAGGATGCGCTGGCGCTGGTCCAGTCGCTCGACCCGCCGGGAATCGCCGCGCGCAGTCTTGAGGAATGCATTGCGCTGCAGGCGAAAGCAGCCGACCGTTACGACCCAGCGATGGCGCGGCTGATCGCCAACCTCGACCTGCTAGCCAAGGGGCGGATGGCCGACCTGAGGCGAATTTGCGGGGTCGACGAGGAAGATTTGGCGGACATGGTTCGCGAGCTTCGCGCCTACGACCCCAAGCCCGGCTGCCAATTCGTCAACAAGGAGCCGGAGGCGATCACGCCCGACCTGTTCGTCCGCCAGACAAAGGGCGGCTGGGTCGTCGAACTGAACAATGCGGCGCTGCCGCGCGTGCTCGTCAATCGCCGCTATCATGCCGAGCTGAAACGCGGGCCGCAGGACAAGGCCTCCAAAGCCTGGCTGAGCGAAAGCCTGGCCAGCGCCAACTGGCTGGTGAAGGCGCTCGACCAACGGGCGCGGACGATCGTCAAGGTGGCGAGCGAAATCGTGAAGCAGCAGCAGGGCTTTTTCGAAACCGGCGTAGCCGCGCTCCGACCGCTGACGCTCGCCAAGGTAGCCGAGGCGATCGAGATGCATGAATCGACCGTCAGCCGGGTGACCTCGAACAAATATCTCGCCTGCGACCGGGGCATGTTCGAGCTCAAATATTTCTTCGGTTCAGGCGTTGCCTCGGACAGCGGGGAAGGCGCCGCGGCCCAAGCAGTGAAAGCCGCGATCCGCGACATCATCGAGGCGGAAGCCGAGGTGCTGAGCGATGACGCCATCGCGGCGCTGTTGAAGCAGCGCGGCATGGAGGCGGCGCGGCGCACCGTCGTCAAATATCGTGAATCGATGGGTATTGGGTCGTCGATCCAGCGGCGGCGGCAGCGCAAAATGGCAGCGGGCTGAGGCCTCTTAGCTTCACAAAGGTCATGGAGAATGGCCGCTTTTTGGACCGTATTTGTGAACTTAAGGAATCACCGGGAAACAGCGTTGGAAAATTGCCAGACAGGTCAAGAAGCCGACCTGACCCTGCCGGTTGAATTCCTACATTTCCAGCACTTCTAGAGCGTCACGCGCGCCCAGATTGGGAGATGGTCGCTGGCGGTTCGCGCTTCGGGGCTCGCGTGCACTCCGGCGGCTTCGATGCCCAGCCGATGGTCGACGATGATCCGGTCGAGCGAGGCGATCGGGCGGCGCGAATGGAAGCTGGGGCCGGTCGGCGCGAGCCGGTAGCTGCCGTTCAGATCCTTGAGGCAGCCGGCCGCGTCGCGCCATTCGTTGGTATCGCCCATCAATATGGTCGGCATCTTGTGCGGGCGCTTCGCTACCACCTCCATGATCGTCCGCATTTGCCGCCGCCGCCACAGGCCGGAGAGATCGAGGTGCATGCCGATGACGCGCACCGGCCGGTCGTGGACCAAGAGCTCCGCCATCACCGCGCCGCGCGGCTCCAGCGTTGGCAAGTCGAGCGCGGCGACGTCGAGAATACCGATATGTGGTTTCACCAGCAGCGCGTTGCCGTGCCATCCGAGGTTGCGGGTGTTGAGCTTCAGCAGCCGCTCGGCGTGAAGTCCGCCCGGCAGCATTTCCAGCGCCCGCCGGTGCCGGACGCGGAAGGGCACCGGCTTGTAGAGGCCATGCTCGTCGATCAGTTCGTGCGGTACGGCCGCCCCGCGCCCGCCGACGCGCTTGTCCGCCTCCTGCAGCGCGACCACGTCGGCGTCGATCTGTTGGAGGACATGCAGGATGCGGTCGGGCTTGCGCTTGCGATCGATCCCGATCGCTTTGCGCATATTGTAGCTGGCGACGGTGATGGTCGGGGAAGCGGTCACGCCCACGCCAACCTTCGCCGCCGCGCCCGGTTCCTCACACGTCGAGGTTCGCGACGGAGAGGGCGTTCTCCTGGATGAATTCACGGCGGGGTTCGACGACGTCGCCCATCAGGCGGGTGAAAATTTCATCGGCGACGTCGGCCTGGCTGGCCTCCACCCGCAGAAGCGAGCGGTTGGCGGGGTCGAGCGTGGTCTCCCACAATTGCTCGGCGTTCATCTCGCCCAGCCCCTTGTAGCGCTGGATCGACAGGCCGCGACGTCCGGCGGCAAGGACGGCATCGAGCAACTCGGACGGCCGGGTGACCGGGATCGCCTTGCCCTTGGTCTCCTGCTCCTCGCTCTCGCTTTCTTCTCCGTCGGTCGAAGCGGGAGCCTCTTCCTGGACGGCCGCGCCCTTCTTGAGCGTCTTGAGCATCGACGGCTTGGCGTAGGTCGCGGCCTGCTCGGCAGCCAGCGCATGCAATTTGCGGGCCTCGGCCGAAACGAGGAAGCTCGGTTCGATCAGATAGGCGTCGGTCACGCCGCGCCACAGGCGGCGCAGCACATAGCCGCCTTCGACCGCGACCTCGCCTGACCAGGCCGCTTCGGGATCTCCCACGCTGAGCCACTCCGCCACCCTGGCGATGCGTTCGGCGCGCTTGTCGCTCTTCAAATCGGGTTCGAGCGCGCCGTTCAAGGCCAGCGCTTCGAGCAGCGCATAGTCGTATTTCTTCGGCGCGTACCGCATCAGAGTACGGACCCGGCGGGCATGTTCGACCAGCGTGCGCAGGTCGGCACCCGAGCGCGGCCCGTCGGCGGTTTCGAGCAACAGCCCTTCGATCCCCGCATCAACCAGATATTCGTCGAGCGCGGCGTCGTCCTTCACATAGACTTCCGACCGACCGCGCGCGACTTTGTAGAGCGGTGGCTGGGCGATCATCAGGTGCCCCGCCTCGATCAGTTCCGGCATCTGCCGATAGAAGAA
>CAMPIY010000194.1 GCA_946886645.1 uncultured Sphingomonas sp. | reverse complement strand
GATCGCTGTCGCAGCCTTTTTCGAGGATCAACTCGGCCAGGCTGTCGCGCGTGCCCGACGTCGGCGGCGGGCCGAGGACGCGGATCTTGATCGCGGGAAGCGACGGATCGATGTCCTTCCAGGTCTGTGCGGTCTGTTCCTTGCCGAACGGCTTGGCGGCCAGTGCCTTGTAAATTTGCGCGACAGTAAGGTTGAGCGCGGGCTGACCCTTGGCCTGAATCAGCGTGAGGCCGTCGATCCCGACGGGAACCTCGATGACGTTCTTCACGCCGGCCTTGGCGCAGTCCGCATATTCGCTGGCCTTCATCGGGCGCGAAGCATTGACCATGTCGGGGAACTTCTCGCCCACGCCACCGCAGAACAGCTTGATGCCGGCGCCGGTGCCGGTCGACTCGACAATCACGCTGACGCCGGGGTTGGCGCGCTGGAATTCTTCCGCGACAGCCGTGGTGAACGGATAGACGGTCGAACTGCCGACGACCCGAAGCTTCGAGGCCGCTCCGCCGCCCGAACCGCTGCCGCAAGCGGCGACCAGCGCGACCAATGGCAGCGCAACCAGCATCTTCTTCATCTTCAAGCTCCCAAATGGGCCGGGCGCACCGGCCTGGATGCGCCCACTAACGCCGGGTTCGTCACGTCCCTGTGACGGTATCGTTACGCTTTGATGACAGCGCTGGCGGGAAATCAGGCGACGGGGATGGAGACGCTGACCTGGGTTCCGCGCCCGGGGGCCGAGCGGATGTCCAGCGTTCCGCGGTGCCGCTCGGCGATATGCTTGACGATGGCGAGGCCCAGGCCGGTGCCGCCCGACTCGCGGCTGCGTGCCGGGTCGACGCGGTAAAATCGTTCGGTCAGCCGGGGGAGATGTTCAGCCGATATTCCGTCGCCCTGGTCGCTGACGCTGAGCGTTACGCGCGACGGGCCGGGCTGCACCGACACCTGGATCACGGAGGACTTGTCGCCGCAGCCATAACGGATGGCATTGCCGACCAGATTGTCGGCCAGCTGGACCAACTGGCCGAGATCGCCCGTCACGGCCGGCAATTCGTCGGCAATGTCCGTTTCGATCCTGCAGCCGCTCCGCTCCGCCAGCGCGGACGCCTGTTCGACCGTGATCCGGGCGACTTCGCCCAGGTCGACCCGCTCGTTCGGCAGGCGATAACGGTCGGCTTCGATGCGGGAGAGGCTCATCAGGTCTTCGACGATTCTCTGCATCCGGCGCGCTTCGGTTTGGATGGTGGCTCCGAACCGGGCACGAAGATCGTCGGGAACCGGGCCGTCCTCGGCCAGTGTCTCGGCATAGCCAATGACGGTCGCGAGTGGTGTCCGAAGCTCATGACTGGCGTTGGCGACGAAGTCGGTTCGCATCCGCTCCGCCGACCGGAGCACGGATTGATCGATCAGGCGGACGAGCAAATGCCCATCCCCGACCGAGCGTGCCGAAAGACGCCACGGCCGTTCGGAGCTTCCGATTCCAACGAGTTCGAGATCGCCTTCTTGCGCCGAGAGCAGCATCTGGACCGCATCGGGATGCCGCAGGGCAAGCCGCACGTCGGATCCTTCGATCGCCTGGCCGAGCAGGCCCAGCGCCGCGCGATTGGCCGCGACGGTTTTCGAATCGCGGACGACCAGCGCGGGTTCGTCGAGTGCGTCGATCAAGGATCGGATCGTGCCGGGCGGAAGCGCCATGGCGCCGCCCTAGCCGATTGGGGCATCCCCCCGCTAGGGGAGCGCCGGCGCCATCGCTTGTTGTTGAATCCGGCGCTGCGTCCTCCACGTCCCGATGACGATGGCAAGGAATATGGGATAGACCCAGAAGCGCTCGGCGGCGGCATAGACTTGCGGGAGCAGGCTGAAATGAACGGCCTTCAAGCCGTGGGCGAAGGTCGAGGTAAGCTGGAATCCCGCGACCCACAGAGGCCAGAATCGGTTGGTTCGAAGGGCAATGGCCGTGAACGCCGCCAGTGCCAGCAGGTCGACGATCAGCACCCCTGCCTCGATCCCCGTGAACCGGCGTGTCAGCGGCGAATTGACCAGGACGGACGCCACGGTCGCCACGACGCACACCAGCGCGGCGGCGCGCTCGTCGCCACGGCCGCGCCACAGCGCGTAGGCGGCGACGCTGGCGAGGACCAACCAGTAGGTGAACGGGCTAAGCATGGGATCAGGCCGGCCGGACTAGCCCAGGGCTGCCCGGCCGGACAAGCCTTCAGGCGACGATGCGGAGCGGCTGCACCGCCGACGGCGGCGGGCACTCGTCGCCTTCGCCGAAGCTGGTCGTGCGAAGGCCGGGCACGAGCTGCTTCGTATCCTTCAGCACGCCGTGGCAGTTCGCGACGCGGCCGCGGGCGCTGACCAGGCCGACGGTGGCATTGGCGAGATGCTCGAACGCTTCATGGCCGGTGGCGGTCGCGATCCCCGCGACGGAGCGGCAATGGATCATCCTGCCCTGCAGTTCGGCGATCTCGGCGAGCGCCGTTTCGATGGCGTCCTCGACCGCACGAACCTGGGTGGCGACATCGAATGCGGCGTTTTCGATCATTTGCTTGCGCATGACTCTTTCTCTCCCGAATGCGCGGGGGATTTCCCGCGTCGGGCCATGGGCAGCGAAAGGGTTGAGCGTCAGGTCTTGATCAGGCGCGACAGGCTTTCAAGACCCGCCAGATACATGCCCGCCGAGAAAGCGGCGCCCATCGCGATCAGGACAATCCAGAGCAGCCTCTGGACGATGCTCATCTCATTGCTGGGATGGCTCCTCGTTGCGAACGGCAGTTGCAGGGGAGAGCCGAACCCTTCCGGTCTCTGCTCGGTAATGATCCCGGGAGGGACGACCTCCCCTGCGCGGCCAGCGTGCCGAATCTGATGACTGACCGCGCCTTCTTGGTGTCCCGAACCCGCACCGGCGTCGATGTGCGGCGATTGATGTATCAAACGCTGATATGCGTCGTCCCCGGGTGAAATCGCCGCCGCGACCAGCCGCGCCGCTTCGCCGCGCCGCTCGACCCCAAGCTTTTCGAGCGCGCCGCGAATGCGTTGATCGACGGTATGCGGGCTGATTCCCAGCCGGACCGCGATTTCCTTGCTGCTGTGGTGCTGGTCGACAAGCAGGAGGCAATCGATCTGGCCCTGGCTGAGGTTCGCCACGCGCGACGACGGATCGACATCGTAATCCTGATTTTCAGCTTGGCCGGTTGCCGCCCGCTGCACCATAAATCCTTCCGAGCATGGATTGATGCGCTCTACGCATTCACTGCTGCTTTTCTAAAGCAAAGCGCCACAATCCTCAAACGTTCTTGGATAACGTGGCGTCAATCAACTTTGCTGCGTCGGGTCGCCGACTTAATGCATCCGATTTGGATTGAATGGCGGCTGGGCTCGCGCGGGTGAGCCCTTCGCTTCGCTACGGGATCGTCATGCTCGGATGTCCCCCGGACATCCTGTGCG
>CAMPIY010000193.1 GCA_946886645.1 uncultured Sphingomonas sp. | reverse complement strand
TCGAAGCAGGAAGCGGAGACTGCGGCGGCGGCGGCACTTCTGGAAAAGATCGCGTGACCCAGCGCTGCGGCTTGGTCGCCGTGCTTGGCGCGCCAAATGCGGGCAAATCCACGCTGGTCAATGCGCTGGTCGGGCAGAAGGTCGCGATCGTCAGTCCCAAGGCGCAGACCACGCGCGCGCGGCTGATGGGCATTGCGATCGAGGGAGATGCGCAGATTCTGCTGGTCGACACGCCCGGCATCTTCACCCCCAACCGCCGGCTCGACCGGGCGATGGTCAAGGCCGCATGGGAAGGCGCGGAGGACGCGGACCGGGTGCTTCTCGTCGTCGATGCGGCGGCCAAGGGCGGTGCACGGCTTGAGCAGGTTATCAAAGGCGTCGAGGCCCGGCCCGAACCGAAAGTCCTGGTCCTCAACAAGGTCGATATCGCCGACAAGGACCAGCTTCTCGTCCTCGCCTCCCGCCTCGCCGAACGATTGAAGCCCGAGCAGGTCTTCATGGTCTCCGCGACCACCGACGACGGCGTCGCCGACCTGAAGGCCCATCTGGCCGCTGCAATGCCCGAAGGTCCGTGGCACTTCCCCGAGGACCAGCTGACCGACGCGACCGACCGCATGGTCGCGAACGAGCTGACCCGCGAGCAGCTTTACCTCCAGCTTCACGCTGAAGTGCCCTATTCCGCCGCGGTCGAGACCGAGAAATGGGAGGACCGCAAGGACGGTTCGACCGCCATCCACCAGCAGATTTTCATCGAGCGCGACAGCCAGAAAGCGATCGTCGTCGGCAAGGGCGGCGCCCGCCTCAAGTCCATCGGCCAGGCCGCCCGCGAAGCCATCGCGGAGCATCTCGGCCGCAAGGTCCACCTGTTCCTGCACGTAAAGGTCAACCCGCGCTGGGGCGAGGATCGCGGGCTTTACGAGAACATTGGCCTGGATTGGGCGGACTAGCCGCCGTCGAATGCGGCAATTCGCCGAATTGGCTTTCCTACGGCATGGGCCTTATGCCATGAGCCGTTTCGGCTCTTTGACACATCATATAATGAACCGAAAGCGCACGCGATGACTCGCCTCCACGACCGTGAACATTGGTGAAGATTCGTATAATTACGCCCTTCTATCAAGCACTTCCGAGACCCACTTCGGCACTTCGACCCCCGCCGGCCCGTAGCGCCTTTCGTCGAAGAAGATGCTTCCCTGGCTCGGCTCCAGATTGATCTCCAGCGTCCGCGCCCCGCAATAGCGCGCCGTCTGGACGAAACCCGCCGCCGGATAGACCGCGCCCGACGTCCCGATCGACACGAACAGGTCGGCCTTCATAATTGCTTCGTCGATCCGCTCCATCTCGTAGGGCATTTCGCCGAACCAGACGATGTCGGGCCGAACCTGCCCCGCGACCTGGCAGACGGGGCAGCTCGCCCCCTCGCCCATCGGTCCCGTCCAGCCGAACCGCTCGCCGCAGCCCAGACACCAGCCGCTGCCCAGCTCGCCATGCATGTGCAGCAGCCGCTTCGCCCCCGCGCGCTCGTGAAGGTCGTCGACATTTTGCGTGACGATCAGCAGGTCGCCCGACCACTCCCGGTCCAGCCGTGCCAATGCTTCATGCGCCGGATTGGGCTCCACTTCTCCGAGCCTGGCCCGCCGGGCGTCATAAAATGCATGCACCAGCGCCGGATCGCGCGTGAAGGCCTCGGGCGTCGCTACGTCCTCAACCCGATGCCCCTCCCACAGACCGTCCGGCCCGCGAAAGGTCGCCAGCCCGCTCTCCGCGCTCACTCCCGCACCGGTCAGGATAACGATGTTGCGGATATCGGTCATCGCCGTAGCTTAAAGGCGCCGGGGGATGTCCGCTATGGGGTGGACAGCGCTCAGTGACGGACAGCGGTCCAGCTGCTAAGGCCAAATGATAGCCGAGGGGGAATATATATGAGCCGTCCGACCCGTTTATTCGCGCTGTTCGTGGCCGGGCTGCTCGCGGCCGGCCCGGCATTGGCCAAGGTCGAGCCATTTCCCTCTGCCTTCAAAACCCGCGATATCGCCGTGAGCGGGGCCACGATCCATACCCGGGTCGGAGGACAAGGACCGACGGTGGTCCTGTTGCACGGGTTCGGCGATAGCGGAGACATGTGGGCGCCGCTCGCCGCCCGGCTCGCTGCCAATCACACCGTCGTGGTTCCGGACCTTCGCGGCATGGGCCTCTCGTCGCATCCGGAAACCGGCTACGACAAGAAGAGCGAAGCTGGGGACATTGCGGCGGTGCTGGATGCGCTCGACCTCGATGGACCGCTGGCGCTGGTCACGCACGATATCGGCAATATGGTCGGCTACGCTTTCGCCGCCCAGAATCGCGACCGCGTCACGCGCTGGGTGGTTATGGACGCGCCTCTGCCCGGGCTCGGCAATTGGGATAGCGTCGTCAAGGACCAGCGAACCTGGCACTTCGATTTCTTCGGGCCCGACGAGGAAAGGCTCGTTGCCGGCCGAGAGCGGATTTACCTCGATCGCTTTTACAATGAACTATCGGCCGATCCGAAGCACATCGATGAAGACACCCGCGCTCATTATACGGCGCTCTATTCGCGTCCTAACGCGATCCACAATGCGTTCGCCCAGTTCGCAGCCTTCCGCCAGGACGCCCTGGACAATCAGAAATTCCTCGCCGCCGGCAAACTCGCCATGCCGGTGCTTGCGATCGGCGGGGAAAAATCGTTCGGAGAGGGCTTTGCGAACGAGATCGCCTTCGCCGCGACGGATGTTCGCGCGCTCAGTATCCGCGATTCCGGACATTGGTTGATGGAAGAGCAGCCCAAGGCGACGATGGACGCAATCCAGGCGTTCATCGAGGAGCCGGCCAAGCAATAGAAGAATCCTCGACGACCAATACAAACTTCGCCGAATCTGGAAATTTCCGGAACCGAACACCATTTTGATGGTGAAGGGATGGAGCAATGGCCGGTGGCTGGACGCGCGATGGCGCGGTGCAGGACCAGATCGACGATACGGTGAAGGATGCAATCGACGCGGCCCGCCTTCGAATGCCAGCTGGCGAAAGCGCGGAGGAATGCGACGATTGCGGCGAGCCGATTCCGTCGAAGCGCCGCGCGGCCCTGCCCGGCGTCCGCACCTGCATCGCCTGTCAGTCGGAACGCGATCGGGCCGTCATTCATTCTGCCATCAACCGGCGCGGCAGCAAGGACAGCCAGCTGAGATAGTGATATTGACACTATTGTCAGTGACAACCAGTATCGAACCGTGACGAGCGAAGCTTTCCATCACCCAATCGGCATTTTGCCCGACGACATCGACCATATGGGTCATGTCAACAATAGCGTGTACCTGAAATGGGTTCAGGAAGCGGTCGTCCGCTATTGGGAGAAAGTGGCGCCGCCCGAGGCAGTCGCCCGTCACCTGTGGATCGCGCTCAGCCATGAGATCCAGTACCGCCGGCC
>CAMPIY010000192.1 GCA_946886645.1 uncultured Sphingomonas sp. | reverse complement strand
AGGTGCGGACCGGCGTCTGCTCGATCATGTCCGCATAATCATGCTCGTCCATCTCAGCCATCCCGCCACCGGGATGGCGGTCGGCGAGATATTTGCGGAGCAGCGCATATTGCTCTTCCGTGCTCCACGGCCGGCAGGCGTTGACCTCCAGATCGGCATGCCGACGGATCAGCTTGCGCTGGGTCGCGTTGGGCGCGAATTCGTTGGTGAGGACGCGAACCGACACACAGGCGGAGCAGTCGACGCAGCTGGGGCGGTAAGCAACGGATTGGGAGCGGCGGAAACCGATGCGGCCCAGCGCTTCGTTGAGTTCACCCGAGTTCCGGCCGTTCAGCTCCGTGAACACCTTCCGCTCGACCTTGCCCTCTAGATACGGGCACGGCGAAGGGTTCGTTACGAAGAATTTGGGGAAGCGAAATGGTGCGCTCACCCGGGCCGCCCTCCGTCAAATGGTTACGAAACTCTTTATGCGACCGGTAAACGCGGATGAAAAGGGGTGAGGTCCCCGAAAAGAGGGTTAATGCGGCGGATGTGCCGATATGGGATGATCCTCCCTGTCGCGGAGCGATGGGGAGGGGGACCATGCGCAGCATGGTGGAGGGGTCAGGCGCGGCGCAATACCCCTCCACCGCCTTCGGCGGTCCCCCTCCCCACGCCTTCGGCGCAGGGAGGAGCTTTAATTAATCCAGCTCCGCCCGCTCGACGTCGAACCCGGCGTCTTCCAGGCACTTGACGAGTCGGTCGATCGCGTCGGCATCGCGCGCTTCGCATTCCACCTCGATCACCGTGTCCTTGGCCGGCAGCCGGGTAAAGATGCGGTGGTGGTTCACCTCGATGATGTTGACGCCGGACTCGTGGAATTTGGAGGTGATCGCCGCGAGCGCGCCCGGGCGGTCCTGTGCCGCGATCCGGAGGCGTGCGATGCGCCCGCAGCGGACCAGCTCGCGCACCAGCACATTGGCGAGCAAATGCGTATCGATATTGCCGCCGCACAACACCGTGCCGACCTTGCGGCCGCGGAACCGCTCCGGCTGCGCCAGCATCGCGGCGAGGCCCGCGGCGCCCGCGCCTTCGACCACCGATTTCTCGATGTTCACCAGCATCGCAACAGCGTGCTCGATGTCCTTTTCGCCGACCAGGTCAATGCGGTCGACCAGGTCGGAAATGATGGCGCGCGTCAGCTGCCCCGGCTCCTTGACCGCGATGCCCTCGGCCAGCGTATCGCCGCCGATCGCGCCATGTCCGCCTTCGACGACATTCTTCATCGACGGATAAAGGTCCGCTTCGACCCCGATGACCTTGATCCCGGGCTTGAGCGCCTTGGCGGCCGTCGCGACGCCGGAGATCAGGCCGCCACCGCCGATCGGTATCACCAGCGTGTCGAGATCGGGCGCATCCTCCAGCATTTCCAGCGCAACCGTCCCCGCGCCTGTCATCACGGTCACATCGTCGAACGGGTGAACGAAAACATAGCCCTTCTCGGCCTCAAGCTCGCGCGCATGGGCATAGGCGTCATCGAACCGCTCGCCACGAAGCACGACATGGGCGCCATGCCCTTCGGTCTGGGTGACTTTGATCATCGGCGTCGACACCGGCATGACAATCGTCACCGGAATTCCGAGCCGGCGGCCGTGATAGGCGACCGCCTGGGCATGATTGCCCGCCGAGGCCGCCACGACGCCGCGCGCACGCTCCTCTTCGGTGAGTTGCAGAAGCTTGTTGAGTGCCCCTCGCTCCTTGTAGGCGGCGGTGAACTGGAGGTTCTCGAACTTCAGCCAGACTTCCGCGTCGACAATCTCCGACAGCGTCTCGCTTTTCATCATTGGCGTTCGGATCACGGCGCCTTTGATGCGCTCGGCGGCGGCGCGAATATCGTCAAGCGTGGGTCGGGTTTTCGTCGGTGCGTCCATGGCCTGATCGCCTAGACCTTCCCAGCACCGCAAACAATGCTATCCACCCGGTCCATGCAAAAGACCCTGCTCGCGCTCGCCGCGCTCCTCGCCTCTTCCTCCGCCCTCGCCGACACTCTGATCAGCAATGTGAACGGCATGCAGGTCGATGCCCATGGGAAGCTCCAGCACTTCAAGGCGCTGGTCGTCACCGATGACGGCAAGGTCCGAATGACCATCGAGCATCCGGAGCTGGTCAAGCTGGCCGGCATTACGAACACGGTCGATGGCGGCGGCAAGACGCTCCTGCCCGGGCTGATCGACGCACATGGCCACGTCATGGGGCTGGGCTTTGCGGCGATCCAGCTGGATCTGACGGGCACCACGTCGGTCGAAGAACTGAAGCAGCGCCTCCAATCCTATGCCGAGACCAATCCCGGCGATGGTTGGATCATCGGCCGGGGCTGGAACCAGGAGCTTTGGGCCGAAAAGCGCTTCCCCACCTCCGCCGACCTTGATGCGGTCGTACCCGACCGGCCGGTCTGGCTAACCCGCGTGGATGGCCATGCGGCGGTAGGGAACAGCGCCGCGATGCGGGCGGCTGGCGTCACATCGGCAACCAAGGCGCCCGACGGCGGCGAGATCATCGACGGCCTGTTCGTCGACAACGCCACCAACCTGGTTGAATCGAAGATCCCGGCTCCAAGCGCTCAAGTGCGCGACCGCGCACTGGCCGAAGCGCAGAAGGCCATGCTCAGCGTCGGCCTGGTCGGGGCGGCGGACATGGGCACGGCCAAGGAAGACTGGGACACGATGCGCCGTGCAGGCGAGGCCGGGACGCTAAATGTCCGGATCATCAGCTATGCCGGTGCGCCGGAAAACTGGCGCGCGATCAACGGCAGCAAGCCGACCGGCTGGATGTACGGCGACCGGCTACGGCTCGTCGGCACCAAGCTTTATGCCGACGGGGCGCTGGGGAGCCGGGGCGCCTATCTCAAGGCGCCCTATCATGACCGTCCCGACACGCGCGGCCTCCGCTTCCATACCGATGCCGAGCTGTTGACGATGGCCGCGGAAGTCGCAAAGGGCGGTGGCCAGATCGCGACGCACGCCATCGGTGACGGCGCCAACGCCCAGGTCATTGGCGTCTACGAACAGCTGACGAAGACTTACGGCAATGCCCGTCGCTGGCGGATCGAGCACCTACAAATCGCCGATCCCAAGGATCTACCCCGCCTCAAACCCGCAGGGATCATCGCCTCGATGCAGCCGACCCACCAGACAAGCGACCGGCTAATGGCCGAAGCTCGGCTGGGGCCGGAGCGGCTCGACGGGGCCTATGCCTGGCAGACGATCGCGAAAATGGGCGTGCCGCTGGCGTTCGGGTCCGACTTTCCGGTCGAAAGCCCCAATCCCTTCCCCGGCCTGTCAGCGGCCGTCAGCCGGCAGGATATGAACGGCCAGCCGCCCGGCGGATGGCGCCCGCAGGACCGGGTGAGTTTCGAGCAGGCGCTGGCCGGCTTCACCCGCGGCGCAGCCTATGCCAGCTTCGCGGAAATGCAGCTCGGCAGCCTGGAGCCAGGCAAATGGGCCGACTTCATCCTGGTCGACCGCGATGTCAGCAAGGTCGAT
>CAMPIY010000191.1 GCA_946886645.1 uncultured Sphingomonas sp. | reverse complement strand
GGCCGAGACCATGGCGCTCAAACATTTCGACGAGATGGATTCGAACCATGACGGCGAGGTCACGCGCGAGGAGCGCGGCAACGGCCGGCGGATGATTATCAAGGAAATCCGCAAGGAAGCCCCCGACGCCGGCTAAGCTGCTTCCAACCGCCATCAACAAAAGGGCCCGGCGCGCCTCCCTTGCGCCGGGCCCTTTTTTTCGTGCAAGGGTCGGGCGGTCAGGAGGAGTTATTCAAATGATTTCAACCGGTCGCGCCGCCCGCGCCACAGCCGCCTTCGTCACCGTCCTTTCGCTGCCGCTGGCCGCCGCCCGCGCCGACGAAGGCATGTGGACGTTCGACGCCTTCCCCGCCGCGAAGATGCGCGCGGACTATGGCTGGGCGCCCGACCAGGCCTGGCTCGACAAGGTCCGCGCCGCCGCAGTCCGGCTGACCGGCGGCTGCTCGGCCAGCTTCGTATCCGACACCGGCCTCATCCTCACCAACCACCATTGCGTCGCCAGTTGCGCGGAGCAGAATTCGACCGCCGAGAACAACATCCTCGACCATGGCTTCACCGCCGGAACGCGCGAGCGCGAGCTGAAATGCGCCGGCCAGCAGGCGGAGGTCGTCACCTCGATCAAGGATGTCACCGCCCAGGTGAAATCAGCCATCGGCGACGCCACCGGCGAGGCCGCGGTCAAGGCTCGCGGCGCCGCCATCGCCCGGATCGAGTCCGCCGCTTGCACCGATACGGCCAAGACCCGCTGCCAGGTCGTCAGCCTCTACGGCGGCGGCCAGTACAAGCTCTACACCTACCACAAATATAGCGACGTCCGGCTGGCCTGGGTGCCCGAGGCGCAAGCCGCGCAATTCGGCGGCGACCCGGACAATTTCAACTTCCCGCGCTACTCGCTCGATGCCAGCTTCCTGCGCGCCTATGAGGACGGCAAGCCGGCCGCCACGCCGCAGCACCTGGACTGGGCGCCGCGCGCTCCGGTCGATGGCGAGGCGACCTTCGTGGTCGGCAATCCCGGATCGACCCAGCGCCTGTTCACCAGCTCCCAGCTCGCCTTCCAGCGCGAAGTCGTCCTGCCGATCACGGTCACGACCTATTCCGAGCTTCGCGGCCGCCTGATCAACGCGATGGAATCGAGCCCGGAAAAGGCTCGCGAAGGCCATCAGGAACTCGAGGGCATCGAGAATAGCCTGAAGGTCTATATCGGCCGGGTGAAGGCGCTGAACGACCCGGCCTTCACCGGCAAGCTCGCCGCCGCCGAGGCGGAGCTGAAGACGAAGAGCGCCGCCAACGCCGCCATCGGCAACCCATGGACCGACGTCGCCAGGGCGATGAGCGCCTATCGCGACTTCTACGTCGCCGACCGCTTCTCGCTGCCGTCGGGCGACCTGTTCGGCTATGCCATGACCCTGGTCCGCGCCGCCGCCGAGCGCGGCAAGCCCAACACCGACCGCCTTCCCGGCTACACCGACAGCGCGCTCCCGCTGGTCCAGAAGCGCGTGCTCGACGAGCAGCCGATCTATCCCTGGCTCGACGAGCTGGTGATGGAATGGTCGCTGTCCAAGGCCCGCGAATATCTGGGCGCCGACGATCCGCAGACCAAGCTGCTCCTCGGCAAGGAATCGCCCGAAGGGCTGGCGGCGCGGCTGGTCGGCGGCACGAAGCTGGCCGACCCGGCGGTGCGCAAGGCGTTGTGGGACGGCGGCCAGGCGGCGATCGACGCCTCGACCGACCCGATGATCGTCTATGCGCGCAGCATCGACGCCAACGACCGCGCCCTCATCAAGCGGTTCGACGCGACGGTCGACGGCCCGCTGACCGCCGCCCAGTCGAAGCTCGCCGACGCCCGCTTCGCCGCCTATGGCGACACGCTCTACCCCGACGCGACCTTCACCCTGCGCATCAGCTACGGCAAGGTCGCCGGCTGGATGGAGCGCGGCAAGATGGTCCCGACCCGCACCACCATCGGCGGCACCTTCGACCGGGCGACCGGCGCTCCGCCGTTCGACCTGCCGCCCGCCTTCGCCGCCAACCGGGCGAAGATCGACGGCAAGGTCACCTATGACTTCGTCACCACCAACGACATCATCGGCGGCAATTCGGGCTCGCCGGTGATTGACCGTCAGGGGCGGGTGATCGGCGCTGCGTTCGACGGCAACATCCACTCGCTCGGCGGCAATTACGGCTATGACGGAAGCATCAACCGCACCGTCGTCGTCTCCACCGCCGCAGTCGAGGAAGCGCTGAAGACCATCTACCCGGCCCCGGCCCTGCTGGCGGAGCTTCACAAGAAGTGACCGGCTCCTCCCTGTCCCCGCGGCTGCGGGGATGGGGAGGATCTAGCTCGCCCGGTACCTGCCTTCCGCCTCCGCCATATAATCGCGCGTGATCGGCAGCGCGTTGCGGTCGCGGATATATTGCGCCTGGAAGTTGCACATCGACCCGCTCTCGAACGCCACCACGCCGCCCGACAGGTAAAATTCCCACATCCGGAAAAACCGCTCGTCGTGCAGCGCGACGATCTTGTCGCGGTTCGCCTGCGCCCGCTCCAGCCAGTGCCGCAGCGTATAGGCATAATGCACCCGCAGCAGCTCCAGGTCGCTGGTGATCAGCCGCTGCCGCTCGCTCGCCGCCGCCAGCTGCGAGATCGACGGCAGGTGATAGCCGGGGAAAATCCACTTGTCGGTGAACGGGTCGGGCGCCGACGCCTTGCCATATTTGCCGATGGTGTGGAGCAGCATCACCCCGTCCTCGGCCAGCAGGTTGCGGCAGGCGGCGAAAAACTCGTCGTAATGCGCCGCCCCGACATGTTCGAACATGCCGATCGACACGATCCGGTCGAACCGCCCCTCGATCTCGCGATAGTCGATCAGCTCGAACTTCACCCGGTCGGCGACGCCCGCCTCCTCGGCCCGCGCCCGCGCGACCTTCAGCTGCTCCTCGCTCAGCGTGATGCCCAGCACGTCGACGTCCGCGACCCGGTTCAGGTAGAGCGCCGTCCCGCCCCAGCCGCAGCCGATGTCGAGCACCCGCTGCCCGGGCTTCAGGTACAGCTTGGCCGCGATATGCGCCTTCTTGTCGGCCTGCGCCTGCTCCAGGCTGTTCGCCGGGTCGGTGAAATAGGCGCAGCTATATTGCAAATCCTCGTCCAGGAAGAGGCGGTAGAGGTCGTTGCCGATGTCGTAATGGTGGGCGACGTTGCGGCGCGACGCCTTGGCCTTGTTGCGCCGGAACAGGGCCTTCCACTTGCCCTTGCCCTTGTTCATCGCGGCGCGGCCCTTGCCCTTGTCCTCCCACCGGTTGGCCCCGACCACCAGCCGCATCAGGTCCAGGATCGTCCCGTCCTCGACGATCAGCCGCCCGTCCATATAGGCCTCGCCCAGCCCCAGCCGGGGGTTGCGAGCGATGGCGAACAGCGTCTTGCGGTTCGTCACCCGCACCGTCAGCGAAGCGCCGCCGCCCGGCCCATAGCTCGTCCGCTTTCCGTCCGGCATGACCAGCGTCAGCCGGCCCTTGCTCATCAGCTTCTCGA
>CAMPIY010000190.1 GCA_946886645.1 uncultured Sphingomonas sp. | reverse complement strand
GTGTCCGCGACGGTAATCCCGTCCGCGAAGAAGCTGGCGATGGTCGACGCGTGCAGCCGCTGGACATGATAGCTTTCCAGGAAAGCGTCGATGATCAGCTTCCAGTTCGCCGCGACATCGTGGGTTCTGCGGCGGTAAAGATATAGCTCTTCCATCCCGAACGCGTCCAAGTCCGGCGCCAGGGCATGGATATCGGAAAAGTCGGCGTTGTCGTCCTTTGCCCACCAGATGAGTCCGCCGGCCTCGACGCACGGGAATTCCTTGAGGCCATGCGTTCCCTTGTCGAAGTCGGGGAAGCAGTCGCCGCGCGGCATTCCGGTGAGCTGGCCGTCGGGCTTGTAGGCCCAGGCATGGTAAGGGCAGATGATCCGCTTGGCCGGCACCACCTCATGGCTATCGATCAGCCGGGTCCCGCGATGGCGGCAGACGTTGGCGAAAACATGGGCTTGGCCTTCGGCATCGCGGGTCAGGATGAGCGGCGTTCCATAGTGATCGTGCGCAACCGCCTGACTTCGGCTGGTCAGTAAGGCCGATGGAGCCAACAGGTGCGGCACTTTTTCGAAGATGGCGCCGCGCTCGGCCTCGAAACGTTCGGGGTCGGTGTAGACGCTCGCGGGGATCGTCTCGATTCCAGCACCCAGCGCAGCCTCGCCTCTGGCAAGCATTTCGGCGAGAGCGCGTTGACCCGGGGTAGGGCGGCGCGGCGTCCGGGGCATGTCCATCGCGCCAACGTTGCGCCAAGTTAATAAAGCTATCAAGGACGAACTATATCCATTTGTCGCCCGACTGATACGCTTCCCCCTTTCGCATCGAAACGAGGCTGCTAGGCTCGCTCAAAATCCGAGGCGGGGAGATTCCGAGTGGCCGAAGCAGCAGCGATCCGCGGCGGCGATACCGTCAGCTGGTGGGACGGCATCAAGCCCTATCTCGAAAAGGCTCCGATCGCCGCTTTCTTCGTCGGCGTATCGTCCGGATTTCCCTATGCGATGATCGGCGCGACGCTGACTACGCGGTTGGCGCAGGACGGCATCGAAAAGTCGACCGTCACCACCTTCGCGTTGGCGTTCCTCGTCTATAATCTGAAATTCCTTTGGGCATGGATCGTCGATGGGGTGCGCTTGCCGATCCTCGGACGGCTTGGACAGCGCGTCTCATGGCTGATCTTCGCGGGACTGCTGGTGATGGCGGCGGTGGCGAATCTCGCCTTCCAGGACCCGGCGGCAAACATATACCAGACCGCACTTGCGGCGGTTCTGGTCGGTGTCGCGGGCGCGACCTTCGACATCGTGATCGACGCCTATCGGATCGAGCTACTCGAGCCCCGGCAGCTCGGCGTGGGTTCGGGCATGTCCCAATATGGATGGCGTATCGGATCGGTTGCCGCAGGGGCCCTGGCTCTGGTCCTTGCTGCCCGAGTGGGCTGGGAAGTGGCGTATGCCGCCTGCGCCGCATTCGCCCTTCCGGCGATGCTGACCGGTCTCATCGTCGGCGAGCCGAAGCGGCACAAGGAACCGACGGTTCGCAAGGGCCTCGGGGAGGCCGCCACAGCGATCTGGGGGCCGTTCGCGGAATTCTTCCGGCGGCGCGGCGCCTATCTCGTCCTGCTGTTCATCCTGCTTCACAAGATCGGCGACACGCTTGGCCAGCTCGTGCTGCGCCTGTTGCTCGACGACATGGGCTATACCAATGACGAGATTGCCCTGTGGGACGTTGGCGTCGGCTTTTGGGCCTATCTGATCGGCATTTTCGTCGGCGGCGTTCTCTACGCCAAGATCGGCATGAAGCGATCGGTGCTGATCAGCCTGATCTTGATGGGCGTGTCGAATGCGACCTTCGCCTTCCTCGCCATGTCAGGTCAGACGAATGCGGGTCTGGCAGCGTGCATCGGCTTTGAGAATTTCGCCAGCGGCATCGGCGGCGTCGTCGTCGTCGCTTACTTCTCCGCGCTCTGCAACCTGCAGTTCACGGCATCCCAATATGCGCTGATCTCGGCCGCCGCGAGCGTCGTCGGACGGATATTGACCGGCACGACGGCGGGCGCGATCGTCGAGGCGGTTGGCTTCGTCAATTTCTATTGGCTGACGACGGTAGCAGCGCTGCCGGGCATCATCCTGTTCTGGATCATGATGCGCACTGGCTTGGTCGATAGCTCGATCGGCACGGCGGGCGTGGTCGGGGAAGGGGACGCCCGAGCCGATGCTCAGTCTGGGAACGAGCCGTTGAGCGAAAGTGCTTCGCCCGCGAGGTAGAGCGAGCCGAAGACGAGGACTCGCGCACGCTTCCTTAGCCCGACCAGCGCATCGGAAATGCTTCGGTGGGCGCGCGTGGCGAAGCCCATTTCGCCCGCCATCTTCGCCAGCTCCTCGGGCGTCCGGCACTCATGGCCCTCGATCGGAAGCGTGAGCACCTGGTCGGCGATCCCACGGAACGGCCGCAGCACGCCGGCCGCGTCCTTGGTGGCGAGGCTGGCGAACAGGAGCACGAGCGGCAGGCCGTCTTTCCAGTTCCGCCGCGCGTGGGCCGCGACCAGCCGGGCCGCGCTGGGGTTGTGGCCGCCGTCGATCCACAATTCGCTTCCGCGTGGAAGCATCTCGAATAGCGGTCCCGACTGAAGCTGTTGGAGCCGCGCCGGCCAATCCGCCCAGCCCATCGCGGCGCCCAGCGCGGCCTCGGGCACCTCGATCACCGATTGGTGACGAAGCATTGCAACGGCGAGGGCAGCATTCATTGCCTGGTGTCGTCCGGGCAGGCGGGGCAAGGGCAGGGCGAGTTCGCCGTCCTTGTCGCGGTAACGCAGCTTGCCGCTGCGGGTGATGGCGTCCCAGTGCAGCCCGCGCGGTTCCCAGAGGGCGCCAACATCGTCGGCGATTTGGCCAATGCGCTCGGCGATTGGCGGTTCGTACAATTGGGTGACGAGGGGCACGCCGCGCTTCGCGATGCCGGCCTTCTCGGCCGCGACATCGATCAGCCGGTTGCCCAGGAATGCCTGGTGGTCGAGGCCGAGGCTGGCGATCCCGGTGACCAACGGCTTCTCGACGATATTGGTCGCATCGAGGCGCCCGCCGAGACCGACCTCGACGATGCAGGCGTCAGCGGCTTCTTGCGCGAAAGCGAGGAATGCGGCCGCCGTGTTCACTTCGAACAGGCTGGCGCCGATTTCGTCATTGGCATCGAGCACCCGCCCCATCAACTCGGCGAGAAGCTTGTCGCCGATCAGCTTGCCAGCGATGCGGATGCGCTCGTTGTATCGGACGAGATGCGGGCTGGTGAAAGCGTGAACGCGCTTGCCCGCCGCTTCCAGTCCGGCGCGCAGGAACGCGCAGGTCGATCCCTTGCCGTTGGTCCCGGCAACGTGGAGGACGGGCGGCAATAGGTCCTGCGGCCGGTCCAAACGCTCGAGCAGTGCACGGATCCGGTCGAGCCCGAGATAATCCCGCCCGGCGTATTGGGTCGCTTGCCGGGCGATCAGCGCTGCGATGCGCGGATCCGCCGAGCGGATCACTTCCTTCATCAGGCGGCGGCCTTGCCCTCGG
>CAMPIY010000189.1 GCA_946886645.1 uncultured Sphingomonas sp. | reverse complement strand
GCCAGGCAAATGGGCCGACTTCATCCTGGTCGACCGCGATGTCAGCAAGGTCGATCCGCAGGCGCTTGCACGGACGCAAGTGCTGGAAACCTGGGTCGCCGGCAAGAAAGTCTGGGAGCGAGCCGCTACGGGTGGCGGCGGAGAGCGCGGTCGCTGAGAGCCAAAGTTTGCATCGAAGTTTGCACCAACGGGGGTCGCCAACTTCACCAACTTTGTCATCTTTGACGCTATTACAACGATTTCAAAGAGCGCCGTCGCCTAACCTATCAGGTTATTGTAGGAAAGGTATTTTTACCTGTCCTGATGCACTGCCCGTTCGCTAAGCATCCCAGGCGTTAATATTTGCGGCAACTCCTCAGGCTCGGGCTTGCCGGGCTCGTACCATAAGTAGAGCGGCACCCCTGCCCGGCCCCGACTTTCCAGAAAGCGCGTGATCGCCGGGTCGCCATTGGTCCAGTCGCCCACCAGAACCTTTACGCCCGCCTTGGCGAATGCATCGCGGGTGGATTCCCTTTCGATGGCCGCAGCTTCATTGGCCTTGCACGTCAGGCACCAGTCAGCGGTGAAATAGACGAAGACCGGATGGCCCTTGGCGAGCTCAGTTCGGACCGCACCCTCGCTCCATGCCGAAGCGCCGAGCGGTACGCGAGAGGAGGCTACGGGACTCCGCGGAACCATCGCCGCCGCGACGCCGGTCAGCACCAGCGCTCCTGCTACGGCTGCCCATCCCACCGTCGAGCCGCGCCGCTGGCGCGATCCCACGAACCAGAGAAGCAGCGCCAGCAACGCAACCGCTGCCAGCCCCATGAGCAGTGCCGACGGCCCGCCCTGCCGCCACAGGAGCCACAAGCAACCAGCCGCCGTCGCCGCCATCGGAATGGCGAGAAAGCGCTGGAAGCGCGCCATCCACGGTCCCGGCTGAGGCAGGCGCGTCCGAAGGCTGGGAATGAATGCGACCAGCAGGAATGGGATCGCCAGTCCTAACCCAAGAGCCGCGAACACGACGATCGAGCCATAGGCCGGGAGCAGGAGTGCAGTTCCAAGCGCCGCGCCAAGGAACGGCCCTGCGCAGGGCGTCGCGACAAAGGCCGCCAGCGCGCCGGTTCCGAAGCTTCCAGCCGGATTATGCTCGCCGGCCAGCACCGGCAGTTCGAAGGCGCGGAGCAGGTTCAGCGTGATGGCCACGGCCAGCAGCAGCAGGACGATGATTGTTCGAGGATCCTGCAACTGGAAGGCCCAGCCCACAGCGCTTCCGCCTGCCCGGATCGCCAGCAGCGCCGCGCCCAGCAGGCCCGTGCCGACAACCGTTCCGGCCGCATAGGCCAGGGCATCGCGCCTTGCTTGGTGTTCATCCCCGCCCGAGCGAGCGAGATGCAACGCCTTCAGCGCCAAAATCGGGAAGACGCAGGGCATCAGGTTGAGTAGCAAGCCGCCCGCCAATGCTCCGATGATCGCCAGCAGCACGGCATTGGCGCCAAGGCTTCCGACTTCGGTGCCGCCTTCCGGCACCGGCCCAGGCACGGCTTTGATCTCCAGCCCGCGCTCGTCCCCCAGCGCCAGCACGCCAGAAAGGTTTTGCGGCTCGCCTCTCCGGCGCTTCAACTCCGCGATCAGCGTATCGCCCTTGCGGCGGAACGATTGCGGCGCCGCATAGTCAATCGGGCCGTCATCGGCGGGGAAGAAATAGGGCTGGCCGATCTCGACGCTGGCCGGCAGCGGCACGGCGATTTCCAACCGGTCGCTGGCCACCTTGAAATGCGCCGACGCAGCCAACGGCCTTGGCAAGGCGCGACGCCAATCGTCGAAGCGGCCATCCTTTGCCGACGTCTCGCCGACCGGAACCTGCAGCGAGAATTCGCCCCGTTCGGGGACGCAGACCTTGTCGGTGCAGGCCAGCCAATTGGCTTTGGCGCGGATGAGAAGCGGCCCCGCGATGCCCTGCGGCACCCTCAGCCGCGTTAGGATCGCATAGTCCTTCTCGTAGACGTAGTTGACGATCCCGGCGACGAGCAGGCGATCGGGCACCGGATAGCGAAGCGGCGCTACGCTTGCGCCGTCCGGCAGTTGCCACTCGATCGTCATCGGAAGGCCCGCGTCGCCCGGATTGAGCCAATAGCCGTGCCAGCCCGGCTGGGTGTGCATCAGGATGGCGAGCTCGACTTCGCCGCCCGGAACAGCGGGTCCTTCAGCAATCAATTCGGGCTGGATGGCATTCTGGCGCGGGCGTTGGGCCGATGCGGGCTGGATGATCAGCAACGCAAGAAAAATGGCCAGCAAGCGAAACATGATCGTCGAGCTAGCCGCCCTTCGCGGCCTAGTCGAGGTTCGGCCTCAGCCAGCGCTTCGCCAGTTCGAGATCGACGCCGCGCCGACCGGCATACTCCTCAAGCTGGTCCTGCCCGATGCGGGCAACGCCGAAATAGCTGGAATCGCGGTGGGCGAAATAGAAACCGGACACCGCGCTGGTCGGCAGCATCGCGTAATTCTCGGTCAGTGAGACCTCGCCCGGGGCGCCGCCGAGCATATCGAACAGGATTGGCTTCAAACTATGGTCCGGGCAGGCCGGATAGCCGGGCGCGGGTCGGATGCCCTGATATTTCTCGCGGATCAGCTCCGCGTTGGAGAAATGCTCGTCGGCGTAATCCCACAGCTTGTTGCGGACATGGGCGTGGAGCACTTCCGCGAAGCTTTCCGCCAAGCGGTCGCCCAGCGCCTTGAACAATATGTCGTCATAATCGTCGATGGTCTGCTTGAACCGCTCGAGGTGCGGCTCCATCCCGTGGATGCCGACCGCGAAACCGCCGATCCAATCCTCGCCGTCCGGGTCGATGAAGTCGGCGAGGCAGAGGTTGGGCCGCCCCTCGCGCTTCTTCACCTGCTGGCGAAGGAAAGGCAGGCGGGTCCAGTCGTTGCCGGCCAGGACGAGCACGTCGTCGCCTTCCCGGCGGCATCGCCAAAGGCCGACCGTCGCTTTCGGAGTCACCCAGCGTTCGGCGATGATCTGATCGAGCATGGCCTGCGCATCCTTGAACAGGCTGCGCGCGCTCTCGCCGACCACCGGATCGTCGAGGATTGCCGGATAGGTCCCCGCCAATTCCCAGGCGCGGAAGAACGGCGTCCAGTCGATCGACGCCTTGAGGTCCTTGAGCGGCCACTCACCGAAATGGTGGAGGCCGGGGAATTGAGGCGGCGGCGCCTTGCCCGAAGGATCGAAGGCCAAGCCATTGGCGCGGGCATCGGCAAGCGTCGCCAGCTCGCTTTGTCCGCTGCGTTCGCGCGAGATGCGGATCTTGTCATAATCCTCGGCGGTGGCAGCGATCAGCGGCGTTCGCTGCGTGTCCGATACCAGCGACGAGGCCACGCCGACCGCGCGGCTCGCGTCCAGCACATGAATGACCGGTCCCTTGTAGGCCGGGTCGATGCGAAGCGCGGTGTGCACCTTGCTGGTCGTGGCGCCACCGATCAGCAGCGGCAGCTTCATCTCCGCCCGCTGCATCTCGTCCGCGACCGTCACCATCTCGTCGAGCGAGGGGGTGATGAG
>CAMPIY010000188.1 GCA_946886645.1 uncultured Sphingomonas sp. | reverse complement strand
ACAACTACATGGCCAGCGGCGTCCTGCTGACCGGCCTGGTGGCGATGCTGACGGCTAGTGCGGGCTACGCCAGTGGTCCGGTCATGTGGATCGGGATGCTGGGCTCGCTCGCCGTGGTCTTTGCGATGAGCTTTGGCGCGCAAAAGTTCTCGACCGCGACTTTGCAGGCGATGTTCTGGGGTTACGCGGTGCTGATGGGCCTGTTTCTGTCGTCGGTCTTTGTCATCTATACCGGAGAATCAATCGCGGCGACGTTCTTCGCCACCGCGGGCGCCTTCGCGGGCCTGAGCCTGTTCGGCTATACCACGCAGAAGGATCTTTCGGGCTGGGGCAGCTTCCTGATCATGGGTGTAATTGGTCTGATCATCGCCAGCGTGATCAACCTCTTTGTCGGCTCCGAACCGATGGCATACGCCATCAGCTTCCTCGGCGTGCTGATCTTCGCCGGCCTGACGGCCTACGACACGCAGAAGCTCAAGGAGCAGTACCTGGGCATCCAGCATGCCAAGATGACCAACCCCGCGGTGGCCGCGGCCTTCCCGATGGGCAAGGTCGTGATCATGGGCGCGCTCAACCTGTACCTCGACTTCATCAACATGTTCCTCTTCCTGCTGCGCTTCATGGGCGCCAGCCGCGACTGACCGCAGCCAGGAATCGCTTTATCGTGCCCGGGAAGTTGTGGACTTCCCGGGCATTTTCTTTGCCGGTCTCCGCAGTTACAGGTAGCTCTTCATCCCCGCGCAAGGTTGCATTCGCCATCGTGCGGCAGGGGAGGAGAGGTTGATTCCATGTTGAAAGTCCGGCGCATCCCGGTGAAATCTCTGGCCGCTGCGGCCGGCTTGGCGGTGCTCGCGGCCTGCGCCACGCCGCCGCCTCCGCCGCCTCCGCCGCCGCCGCCTCCGCCGGAGCCGGAACGCGGCTAAGCGTAGCTAAAGCAAGAAACCGCGGCTCATCCCGCGGCTTCTTGGGGGCAGAAACGGTCCGGGGAGAAATCCTCGGGCCGTTTCACTATTGGGTAACGAAAAGAAGCCGATTCGACTTGGGATGGACTTTCCCGCAACTAGTCTTTAGCCGCCCACATCGTCGCAATTAGCGGCCTGTCTTATTTTGTTCGGGGGATTTCATGAAATTGCTTCACTCGGCGGCCGCCATTGCGGTCGTCCTTTTCGCGTCGTCCGCGGCCCAGGCTCGCGATGGCCGTTTCTATGCCGGGGTCGAAGCGGGCGGAATGTTCGTCAACGATATCAAGGCGACTGCGAGCCAGCCGTTCGACATCTTCATTCCATTGGCGGCACCGGCCGTTTCGGCCGCGGCGGTGGACGGTCCTGGCGGCGACCATTTCGACGCCGATCTTAAAACCGGTTTCGATGGCGACCTCGTGTTCGGCTATGATTTCGGCCATGTGCGTGCCGAGTTGGAGCTTGGCTATCGCAAGGCCAAGTTCAGCGAAGTTCATATCGACGAGGACGATTTCTTCGGCGGAGATCATGACGTCAAGGGCTCGATCAGCAGCAAATCGGCGATGATCAACGTGCTCGCCGACCTCCCGCTTGGCCACGGCTTCAACGTCAGCGCCGGCCCCGGCGTTGGCTGGGGAACGATCAAGGCCAACCCGAAGGTCGACCTGTTCAATAGCGGCGACTATACCAACCTGCAGAGCCACAAGGCGACCGGCTGGATGGTCCAGGGCATCGTCGGTCTGCGCAAGGAAGTCGGACCGAACCTGGACGTCGGCGTTAAGTATCGCCTCGTGCGGTCGTCGCGGAGTGAGTTCGATTCGACCATCTATGGGAATGTCGAGGGGCGGTTGACCGCGCACAGCTTGCTGGCAAGCGTGACGTACAGCTTCGGGAAGTAAGCTCGGAGCTTGGCTGAGAAAGGGGCGGCTGGAGTTTTCCGGCCGCCCTTTTCGTGTGGGCCGACGCGGAGTGAATCCGCGCCGTCGGTCCTGTCGCGTCTTCGCGCGCAGGCCGTCCGTCCTTCAGCATCTCTACGCGCTGGCTCCCGAATGCTGCGCATTCGCTCGCCTGCGCTCGGTGCTTTCAGGGAAATGGCGCGCCCGGAACGATTCGAACGTCCGACCCTCAGATTCGTAGTCTGATGCTCTATCCAGCTGAGCTACGGGCGCGTGCCGGGGCGTCCCTTAGGGGGCGAAGCCGAGCCACGCAACCCCTCTTCCTTCCGCTGGAGCCGCATTGCGTGGATCGGCCGCCCTGCCTAGACCGGCGCCATGCGATTGTTCATTCCACTGCTGGCCGCCGCGCTCGTCACGGGCTGTTCCACGCCCCGCACCGCGCCCGAGCCCAGCCTGGCCCCACGCGCCGCCGAAGCGATCGATCCTCGTGTGCCTATTCCCGACGTCGTGCCTTCGGGTCCGGTCGATCCGGCGCTGGCACAGCGCATCGATTCCCTGCTGGCGGAGGCTCGGGCGGGAATACCGGCCTTCGAGGAGCGAGAGGCAGAGGCGTCGCGGCTGTCGGCGAACGCGGGTCCGGTTTCCAGCGAGGGCTGGGTCGCCGCGCAGCAGGCGCTTTCGCGCCTTGTTGAGCAGTTCGGCGTGACAACCCGCGTCGCGGCCGACATCGACGCACTGGCGTCGAGCCGGCTGGAGGCGAACCGCTGGATCAGGCCGGCTGACCGTGAAGCCATTGCCGCCGCCCAGTCAGCGGTTGCGGCGATCAGCGAGCCGCAGGCCGCCGCCATCGCGCGCATCCGCGACCAGCTGGCGCGCTAGCTCAGGGCAGCCTTTCGTGCGGCAGGCCAGTCGCCTGCATCGATCAGATAGATAATCGTCGGATTGAGCTCCGGACCGAAGCGCGGATCGTCGAAATCCAGATCCTCGCGCCGGGTCATGCCCAGCCGCTCCATCAGTCCCCAGCTGCCCTCGTTGCCATTCACGGTGAGGGCGACGACATGGGGCGCGGCAAATCGCCCGAACGCGAGGTCGAGCGAGGCGATGGCGGCCTCCTTGGCGATGCCCTGACCCCACGCGCTTTCGCGCAAGCGCCAGCCGATTTCGAAATCGCCGGTGATGGGCCCCGCATTCTCGGCGTTGACCCGCTTCAGCCCGCAGAAGCCGAGGATTTCACCGTCGGCAATTCTTTCGACGATCCAGAAGGTGTGGCCGAAGTCGCGCTGGTAGCCGTCCAGGCGCTCCTTGGCCGCTTCCCAGGTTGCACGATCCTGCACTCCACCCAGATGGCGCATCACCGCCGGGGTGTTCATCACTTCATAGAAACGATCACTGTCGCCATTGTCCCAGGTCCTGAGGATCAGGCGTTCCGTCCGTGCAACGACTTCAGTCATTCCGCGACACCGCATGGACGAGTGCGTCGACCGCCTCGTCGACATGCTCGACGTGGGTGCGGAAGGAGAGAATGGCGCAGCGGATCAGATAGGTCCCGTCGATCCGGGTTCCGCTGAACATGATGCGGCCTTCGTCGAGCAGGTCGCGGAGGAGTTGTTCGTTGAAGGCGTTGGGGTCCGAGCCGTCCTTCGGAATGTAGCGGAAGGCGACGACTGATAGCTGCGGCTCCGGTCCCGGGTCGAAGCCGTCGATTTCGGACAGGCGAGCGTGGAAATAGCGGGCGAGCTT
>CAMPIY010000187.1 GCA_946886645.1 uncultured Sphingomonas sp. | reverse complement strand
CGCAGCGGAACCGGCGGAGGAACCAGGCCGGCGAGGAGGAGGGTGCAACCTCGTCAACCCAGACCAGATCGGCCGAGGCCGCGGAAGGCGCGCGCTCGACCTTGATGCCGAGATAGGCCCAGTCGTAGCGGATTCGGCCGAACAGGAAATCGCCGCCCGGACCTTCAGGAACGAAGAGCCGAAGCGTCGGGCGTTCGGTCTGGCCAAAGATGCGGTTTCCGTCGGCGACCAGCGCTGCGCGGCGCTCGTCCATCCGCTGGGCAAGCCATTCCGGCTGTTGCGGCTGGCCGATGCCCTCAAGCCCCGCCTGGAGCAGCGTCGCGCGAGGGGCGAGCCCGTCGACATTGAGCCCGCCGACCATTGCCTGGCGGTCGATGGCCCGGCTTAGCAATTGACGCACTTCCTTGTTCTGCAGGACCTCGCTGCGCTTTGTCGGTGCCAATCCGAACAGGCCCGCGACCGGATCGAAGCGGAGCGCGCCGCGCGGCACCTTGGCCCGCATGGCGTAAGGCAGGTCGGCGACCGTTCCGCCAAGGACGAGGTCAAGATCGCCATTGGCAAAAGCGGCGACCAGGTCCTGCGCCTTCCCGCCACCGATCTGAACGCGCTCGACCGGGTCCTCGGCGTCGGGGATGCGAATGCGGTGGGTGATGAACAGCGCTTTTTCGTCGATCTCGCCCTTGGCGGCTTCCATCTGCCCCTTGGTCGGCGGTGTGAACGGTCCGGTCCCGACGCTGGCGCGGACCAGGCCGAACTCGGGCTGAGCGAGAAGCTGGAGCAGGTTGGGGCGGGGCGCGCTGAGGCGGATTTCGATGACCCGGTCGGTCATCGCCACGATCTGGCTTACCGCCCCCAGCGTGTCCTTCAGCGGGTTGGCGCTGGCGGGACGAAGCTGGCGGGAGAGGATTTTGGCGATGTCGTCGGCCCGGATTTTCCGCCCGTCGGGCCATTCGCCGGTCTGGAGACGGAAGATATAGCTCAGCCCGTCGTCGCTGACGTTCCACCGCTCTGCCAGCCCCGGCACCACCTGTCCTCGCTCGTCGAACCGGACCAGACCCTGCGCCATGTTCGCCCTGACCAGCGCCTCGCCGGTGGAAAGCGGCGCGGTCACGGTTTCGACCAGCTTGGGATCGGGCCCGATCGTCCCGACTCGGGTGAGACCGTCGCCATCCTTGCCGCACCCGCATATCGCGGCCGCGGCGATGGCGATCGTCAGGACACGGCGAAGGGACAAGGCTGCCATCCGGCCAAGGGTTTAGCCTTAAACGGGGGTTCATCAACCACTGGATATTTCGCGGGGACTGTTTTACTCATGTAAGGCACTGCGGCCGGCACGAGGGGCCGGAAAGGGAGCGATGGCGGACGATCACGGGCTTGGGCTGAATAGAGCGGGGCAGGGCATCTGGCAGCGCGGCGGAGTGGACGTCGAGAATCTGCCCGATCCATTCGCGTCGCCGGCGCCGGGCGGCGCGACGGTTCCGCCGGCCGAAGCTCCGAAGAAGCCGCGCCGCCGCTGGCTTCGCTGGGGATTCAACGCCTTTGCGGCGCTCATTCTGGTCACGCTGATCTGGCTGATCGTGACCGCCCCGCTCGGCCGGGCGCTTGAACCGCTCAAGGACCCGGCAATGCTGTTGCTGAGCGAGGAAGGCAGACCGATCGCCCGGCGCGGCGCGGTCAAGGACGAGCCGGTCGACGTGACGAAACTCGACCCCATGACTCCCGCCGCGTTCATCGCCATCGAGGACCGCCGCTTCCGCACCCATTGGGGCATCGACCCGCGCGCGATCGGCCGGGCGATGGTCGCCAATGCGAGGGCCGGCGGGGTCCGGCAGGGCGGGTCGACCCTGACCCAGCAGCTCGCCAAAACCAGCTTCCTCTCCTCCGACCGCTCGTTCAAGCGCAAGGCGCAGGAGGTCATCATCGCTTTCTGGCTGGAAGGCTGGCTGACCAAGGACGAAATCCTCTCGCGCTACCTCTCCAGCGTCTATTTCGGCGACGGGGTCTATGGCCTGCGCGCCGCCTCGCGCCATTATTTCGGCCGGGAGCCGGAGCGGCTGACGCTGGCGCAGTCGGCGATGTTGGCGGGAATGGTGCAGGCGCCCTCGCGCCTCGCCCCGACGCGGAACCTGGCGCTGGCGCAAAAGCGCAGCCGGCTGGTGCTTCAGGCGATGGCCGACACGGGCGTCATTACCCAATCGCGCGCGCGCGCGACGCAGTCGGCGCGGCCGGTCGGCGGTTCGAACGACGTTCCGACGGGCACCTATTTCGCCGATTGGGTCGCGCCCCAGGCCAACCAGGCGTTCGATGCCGATTATGGCGAGGTGAAGGTCGAAACGACGCTTGATGCGGACCTTCAGCGGCTCGCGGTTCGCGCCATCGCCAACGCCAATATCGGCGATGCGCAAGCGGCCCTCGTCGCGATGCGGCCCGACGGGCGCGTCGTCGCGATGGTCGGCGGCCGCAACTATGGGAAGAGCCCGTTCAACCGGGCGACCCAGGCCCGCCGTCAGCCGGGCAGCGCCTTCAAGCTGTTCGTCTACCTGGCGGCCATGCGCGCCGGCTATACGCCGAACAGCGTGATCGAGGACCGCCCCGTGACGGTCGATGGCTGGTCCCCAGGCAACAGCGACGGCATCTATCGCGGCAAGATCACGCTGCGCGAGGCCTTTCTCCGCTCCAGCAACGCCGCGACGGTCCGGCTAGCCGAACAGGTCGGGCGGCAGAATGTCATCCGCGCGGCACGCGACCTGGGCATCGACTCCCCGCTGACCGACCGGCCGAGCCTGTCGCTTGGCACGTCGGGGGTGAGCCTGCTGGAATTGACGTCGGCCTATGCCGCTTTGGCGGGCGGGCGCTATCCGGTCGAACCGCGCGGCCTGCCGCTGGCGGAAGAAGAGGAGGGGGGACTCGCATCCTTCTTCGCGCGTGGGGGGCGGCTCGACGACCGGCGCGACCGGGCGCCGATGCTCGACCTGCTGTGGGCGGCGGCCAATGAGGGAACGGGCCGGCGCGCCGCGCTCGCGACGCCGACCTTCGGCAAGACGGGGACGACCCAGAACAACCGCGACGCCCTGTTCGTCGGCTTCGCCGGCGATCTCGTCGTCGGCGTATGGGTCGGCCGCGACGACAATGGCTCGCTCGGGAAGATTACCGGCGGCAGCGCCCCGGCGCAGATATGGCGGCGCTTCATGTCCCCGGCGCTGGCGATCGACGGCCGCCGAGGTCCGCAATTGCCGCCGCAGTTCAAAATCCCGCAGCGCCGCCCGACGGAGCGCAAGAGCCCGCTTCCCGACGAATGGAGCGAAGGCGGCGAAACCATCCGCGAAATCATCAGCCTGGTCGAGAAGCTGATCAAAGAGAATTGACCGTTTCGGACCCGAAAGAAGGTTAATGTCCGGAAACCGGCGCCTTTAAAGCTTTCTCAACCCTTGCGGTCGTAATCCTTGCGGCAACCGACGCGTCTTTTGTTCGCGGAGGTGGGGAAATGTGGATCCCCTTTGTGGAGCCTTAAGGAGACCAGAGATGGCCAAGTTTCTGAAGCTGATCAAGAACGACAAGGGTGCGACCGCGATCGAGTACGGCCTGATTGCCGCCCTCATCGCCGTTGCC
>CAMPIY010000186.1 GCA_946886645.1 uncultured Sphingomonas sp. | reverse complement strand
GGCGACGCCGCCGCCTGGCCGATCCAGGGCCTGATCAAGCACTTCCGCCCGGAGCTGGAGCGGCGGATCGCGGAGCGTCACGGCGAAGTGCGGGAGGCGGCGGAATGACGGTTGCGTTGCTCATCTTCGCTATGGTCGCGGCGGCCGACCCCCAGGGCGTGACCACCGGAACGCTGATGCGCGATAAAGCGCCGGTCGATGTGCCCGAGGGGCGGTCGGTCGGCGACGAGGCGCGGGCCGTAAGCGACAAGTTCGCCGCCTGCATCGTCCGGCGCCATTACAGGCAGGTCGTGAAGGCGTTGGCGACCGACATGGCGCAGCAGTATGAGTCGCTACCGAAGCTGATGGACCGCGAGTGTTTTTTCGGCAGGGACGGGGTTCAGCAATCCCATGGTCTCAGCGAGGTTCAACTTAACATCGGTCCGGAGTCTTTCCGCGGCGCACTGTACAAGGCGCTCGTCGAGCGAAAGTTTGCGCGCCGCCCCGCCGAGTTTGGGCCGACACCCGCAGTCATGCCGGTCGAAAACGGCCAGGTCCTCACCTTCGCCGGTTGCGTGGTTCGCCGCGATCCTGCCGGGAGTTTGCAGCTGCTGCTCGCGACCGCGGGAACCAAACAGGAAGACGCTGCACTCGCCAAGCTGCGGCCGCAATTGGGGCAGTGCCTCGTTCAAGGGGCTACCTTCGGATTTTCGAAGGCTATCCTCGTCGCGTATCTCGCCGAAGCCTATTATCGCGAGGCGATGGCTTCCAATCCCGCGGGCGCCGATTGATGGGCAAGCTTAACACCGTTGGGATCGTCTGGCCGGTCCAGAGCATCACCCGCCACTTCCGCCCGGAGCTGGAGTGGCTCGTCGCGGAGACGCACGGCGAAGTGCGGGAGGCGGCGGAGTGATGGCTTTGATATCCCTGCCTCTCGTGGCCGTGGCGGCATATTTTGCGGCTACTCCAGATGTTAAACAGGAGGATCCTTCGGGCGTGCGGGTCCGTGCTTATGTCGATTGCCTTGCCCGGCGCGCTCCAAATGACGTTGGGGAGGTCCTTGATCAGGCAATCGGACCCGATTTGGATGAACCCATTTCAAAACTGTCGGTGAAGAAATGTCCCCCCGCTCCAAGGGAAGGCGTTTCATCGACCAAACTTCGCACCGCCATATTTGCGGGGATGTTTCGTAGATTCAGTGCACGCGCAGGACGTGCAGCTGGCACCATGGTGTGGGAGCCTCGCCTGCCGGCAAGTCACCCTCTTGCTGGCTGGTATTTGGTGACATCCTGCCTTGTCAGGGTGGAACCGAACGTAGTCAGAGACTGGCTTGGTGCGCTGCCCGGCACCAAAAAGGCGATGGAGTCTTTCGATTCCATCCTGACGGCTCTGCCAAGATGTCTCCCGTCAGGTCAGCAATTCAAATTCGATCGGGCCTTATTTGAAAGTCTGCTCGCCGAAACCCTTTATCGGGTTGAGTTTGCGGGCGGAGGGCGATTCCAGTGAGCTTCCTGGACGCAAAATGGCGGGGTCGCTGGCCGGCAGGTGGGTCCAGGAGGGGCGCGACCGCCCTACTCGTGGCCGCAGCGGTGTTTCCGGCCGCCCCCGCGCTCGCCCAGCCGGCCATGGGTCACATTATCCAGCGCTACGATCCCGCCGAGCTTCCCGAGGGCAAGGCGAATGCCCTCGAAGGGCAGCGGGCGCTTTATGATTATGGCGCTTGCCTGGTGAAGGTGCGGCGGCGCCAGGTGGAGCGCTTCCTCGCCATCGATCCGTTCACGGAGGAAGCGGGGCGTGTCGGGCAGCAGATCGTTTCGGGCGAATGCCTGAGCAGCGGCGAAATGCGGTTCGGCGCCATCGCCCTTCGCGGCCCGTTTTTCCAGGCGCTTTTCCGGCGGGATTTCGGCAACAAGGCCATGCCCGACCTGCGAAATGCCCCCAGGCTGGACTATGCCTCGGGAGTGTCGACCACCTTCGCAACGTCGGCGACCCTGACGAACCTTCGCCGCTTTGCCGATTGCGTGGCTCGGCTGGACCAGTTTCCGGTCAGGGCATTGGCGATGAGCGAGGCCGGAAGCGCGGACGAGAAGGCGGCCTTCAGGACGATGGCGCCGTCGATGGCCCGTTGCATTGCGCCCGGTGACAAGGTGGAATTCCAGCCGCCTCTGTTGCGCGCCGTTTTCGCGGAAGTCCTTTACCGGCTCGCCTCGAGCAGCGTCGGCCATCCCATGGCGGTGGATGCGGCCCGCGGAACGCAGGAGGCGTCGCGATGATGGCCCTGATCGCTTTCGCAATGCTGGCGACAGGCCAGGAGGCTGCCGGCACGCGGACGCCGCCGATGGTGGTCCAGCGCCAGATCGATGCCAGCCCGGCCGTCTCGCGCGCGGTGATGGCGGAATTCGCCGGCTGCGTCGTCCGGCGCAAGCATGACGTCGCGGCAGAGGTGGTTCTTGACCCGTCGCAGCAGCTCGGCAGCGAAGACAACAAGGGCCTGTTCATCAGCGATTGTATGCCGAGCGGATCGCGGATGCGGGCCAAGGCGGCGCAGATGCGCTACGGCCTCGCGGAGGCGCTGGTGCTGGCCGATGTGAAGGCGGCGCCCGCCGACCTGTCGGACGTCGCACCGCTGCAGCATCCTCCGTTCGTCGATGCCTCGATGCCGGCCGCCGTTGCCGCCGACCCGGAGCGCGTGGCGCGCTGGCAAGCCTTTGCCGAAGCAGCCCGGGCCTACGCCAGCCTTGCCCCGATCGGCGAATGCGTGGTCCGCGCCAATCCGGCGGGAAGCTTCGCGCTGCTGAAGACCGCCGTCGAAAGCGACGAGGAGAAGGCCGCGCTCGGAGCCCTCGCGCCGGCGCTGCCCGGCTGTGTCAAGAAGGGCGAACAGCTCAGCGTCAACCGCTTCAACCTGCGTGGAACGATCGCACTCAATTTCTATCGACTGGCCCAGGCGCCGCGGGTCGCCGCAAAGCCCGGCGGAGCCGAATAATGGCCGGCGGCATGGCAGGTCATGGTATGAGAGGCGCCCTGTCGGCAGCGGCGGCGGGATTGCTGCTTTCGAATCCCGTGCACGCCCAGGATACGGATCAGCAGCAGATGATGGCCATGGACGGAGCGCTTCCCCGGAACGCCGAATCCGTCAAGGCTGTCTACTCCTACGGGGCTTGCGCGGCGCGGGACGCCGGGTTTCAGTCCAAGCTGGTGCTTCGCGGCTTTCCGGGCTCGGCAGCTAGCGATAAGCCGCTTTTCTGGATTGCGACCGGAAGCAACTCCTGCGGCAAAACCGAAGAAGCTTCAAAATTCTCGCCTCGCGCCCTTCGTGGGCCGATTGCCGAATATTATCTGAAGCGCGACTTTGATTTGGAGAGCTGGAAGCCGAAGGGCCGCCTTCTAACGCTCTATGACGCGCCTGACAGCGGGAAGCTCGCCAGCTTGCCCGCCGATGTCCGTGCGAATGTCGTTCTGGTGGAGATCGGAAGCTGCGCGGCGCAAAGGAATCCGGCCGGGATGGCCGCATTGTTTCGATCTGCTGTTGCCTCAAGCGAGGAGGCTGAGGCATTCCGCACCCTGTCGAGCAGCCTGGCGGCTTGCTTGCCTCCATCCGTTGAGTTGAAAATGTCCAAATTCCAATTGCGTAGCTATTTTGCCGAAGGCGCGTATCGCGCGGCTGCGGCGGCAGCGAAGGCGAAGCAATAATGCC
>CAMPIY010000185.1 GCA_946886645.1 uncultured Sphingomonas sp. | reverse complement strand
AAGAGGAACAGGGCGATCGGCGAAACATAGCTTGCCCGCTGCCCGTCGATGTAGCGGCGGGTCAGCTGGCCCGGACGCCAGGCGAGCATCGGCAGGGTCCGCCAGATCTTGCCTTCGAAATGGAATACGCCGTGGAGCAGGTCGTGGAAGAAGGCGGTGACGGTGCGGTGGACATGGGCCCGCTGGCCGCACTGGTGGCAGTGGCTTCCGACCAACGGTGTCCCGCAGTTCAGGCAGACCGATTCTTCGGTGTGCCCCTCCGCGCTTTCGCCGGCCGACGGCTCAACCGCGCGGCCGAGCATTCCGCCCGTCACCACGTCAGCAACCGGTTCGAATCCGCCCATGATGCTCCCCCTTGCGACGCTTCATAATCCGCCGCGGTGGCGCGGGTCGAGGGGGGATGCTAGCCAACCGTCGACATGCGGCGCATCGGTCTCCTCGGCGGCAGCTTCAACCCGGCGCATCGCGCCCATCGGCGCATGAGCCTGGCCGCCATGGAAGCGCTAGGGCTGGACGAGGTATGGTGGCTGGTATCGCCCGGCAATCCGCTGAAGCCCGCAAAAGGCATGGCTCCCTACGCCGCCCGCCTGGCGTCGGCCCGGCTGAAGGCGCGGCGCAGCCGCATCCGGGTCAGCGATTTCGAGGCGCGGGCGGGAACCCGCTACACGGTCGACACGCTTACCAAGCTGCTTCGGCGATGGCCTCGCAACCGCTTCATCTGGCTGATGGGCGAAGATACTGTGGCCCAATTCCATCAGTGGAAGAGCTGGCGGGCCATAGCGAACATGGTCCCGATTGCGGTGCTATCGCGCCCCGGCTATGATGACGATGCCCGCGCGGCGCGCGCGATGGGCTGGTTGCGACGGTTCGTCCGCCCCGCATCCAAGGCACGGAACTGGACGGACTGGAGTGCACCGGCGATTACATTCCTTCGCCTGCCGCCCGACCGAACCTCCGCCACCCGCCTGCGCGCGCTTAACCCCGACTGGTACCGCCGCTTTTCCAACGCCAAGCGCGGCGAGCCGTCGATTCCGAAGGAGTAACCTTGGCCGATCCCGCCGATGCGCCTGCCGCCGTTTCAGCCCAGCCGGTTGACGTCGAGGCGCTGCACAAGCTTGTCATGCAATCGCTCGACGACGACCAGGCGGTCGAGGTCGTGACGATCCCGCTCGCCGGCAAATCGGCGATCGCCGACCATATGGTCATCGCTTCCGGCCGCTCGTCGCGCCAGGTGGCGTCGATGGCGACCAAGCTGGCCGACAAGATCAAGCAGCAGTTCGGCCGGATCGTCCGGATCGAGGGGTTGCCCGTCGCCGACTGGGTGCTGATCGACGCGGATGACGTGATCGTCCATTTGTTCCGCCCCGAGGTCCGCACCTTCTACAATTTGGAGCGGATGTGGGCGTTCGGGGACGAGGCCGCGCCCCAAGCGGCGAGCCCCGGCGCCTGACGCGCCGGTGCTGCTCCACATTGTCGCGCGCGGGAAAATCGGCCGCTCGCCCGAGGCGGAGCTGACCGATCGCTATTTGAAGCGGATCAGCTGGCCGACCAAAGTCACCGAACTTCCCGATAAAGGCGGATTGCTGCCCGACGCGGCATCCAATGCCGTGACGGTCGTTCTCGACGAGCGGGGCAAAGCGCTATCCTCGATGGAATTGGCGAAAAAGCTGGAGGGCTGGCGCGATACGGGGAGGCGCGAGACGCGATTCCTGCTGGGCGCGGCGGACGGGCACGAGGAGGAGCTTCGCGGCAAGGCCGATCTTCTGCTGTCTTTCGGCCCCGCGACCTGGCCGCACATGCTCGCCCGGGCGATGTTGGCGGAACAGTTATTCCGGGCGACCAGCATCCTCGCCAACCATCCCTATCATCGGGAGGGGTGATGCGAGGCGCTGCTTTCCTCCTCGTCATGGCGCCGCTCCTCCTCGCGGCCGGAAGCGCGCCGGTCCAGCCCGGGGGGGAAACCGTCGATGCCGCGCTGGCGCGGGCGAAAGCCGAGGCCGAGGCGGCTTCAAAACGGTTGGCGACGCTTGAAAGCCAGGCGAAGAAGGCCGGGGACGAAGCGGAACGGCTGCATGCGGAGCGTTTGGCGGCCGCCGCCGCAATCGAGGAATCCGAAGCCCAAATCAGCGCTTCCGACGCGGCCCTTCGCCTCGCCCAGGCGCGCGTTGCGCTGGCGGAGCAACGGCTGGCCACGCGACGCGCCCCGCTCGCTGCCTTGCTTGCCGGCCTTGCAACGATGGGCCGCCAACCGCCATTGCTGACCCTGGCCGACCATGGTTCGGTCGATGAAATGGTCCGGGTCCGGGCGCTGCTCGATTCGACCATGCCGGTAATCGAACAACGGAGTGCGGCGCTGACCGCGGAACTTGGCCAACACCGCCGGCTGGCCTCGGCGGCCGACGCCGCCCGGACGGAATTGGCCGCCAACCGGAAAAAACTCGCCGATCGGCAAGAGAAATTCGCCGAGCTCGAGGCGAAAGCCTCGTCCCGCGCCGACCGGCTGGCCGACCAGGCGTTCGGTGCCGGCGATCGCGTCCTGGCCAGCGGAGAAGCGTTGGAGAAAGCGGGCAGCGATGCCGAGCGGCTGCGCCAGGGCCGGCGCGCGGCGGCGGAGCTGGCCTCGCTCGATTTCGCTCCGGCACGCCCGATGAAGGGCGATTCGCCCCTGCCGGCGCCCGATTTCGACTACAGCCTGCCGGTCTCCGCGCCGCTTCTCGACGGCCTCGGCTCGGTCGACCGGGCCGGAATCGTGTCCCGGGGTCTCAGCTTCGCAACCGGACGGGGCACCGAGGTTGCGGTGCCGGCGGACGGAACCATCGCCTTCGCCGCCCCGTTTCGGGGGGAAGATGGCCTGGTGATCATCGACCATGGCGGCCGCTGGACCAGCCTGTTGCTTGGAGTCGCGAGCGACCGGCCGCGCGGAACGCGCGTTAAACGGGGCGAGCCGCTGGGACGAGCGCTGGGCCCAATCGGTGTCGAATTGAGACGTGGCGGCGTACCGGTTTCGCCCGCCTTAATCGCAGCTTCATCTGTTCCGCTGTCCAATGGCGGCAACAACCGCTAATCTATGGCGGATTGAACAAATGGGAATCCGAACGATGCGACCCCTTGCAAAGCTTCTCCCGCCCCTCGCGCTGGTCGGCGCACTGGCATTGGTGCCGATCACGACGACCGCCATGGCGGCCGCCGAGACGGATACGCAGAAAGAGCTGGAGACCTTCTTCAGCGTGTTCGAGCGGGTGCGCGCCAACTATGTCGACAAGGTCGACGACCATACGCTGATCAAGGGCGCGATCGACGGAATGCTCGCCGCGCTGGATCCGCACAGCAGCTACGCGGAGGCATCGGACTTTCAGCAGCTTCGCACCACGACCGAGGGCAATTACGGCGGCCTGGGCCTGACCGTTTCCACCGAGGACGGCGCGGTCAAGGTCATCGCGCCGACCGAGGACACGCCCGCCGATCGCGCCGGGATCAAGGCCGGCGACTACATCACCCATATCGATGGCGAGTTCCTTTACGGCTATTCGCTGGATGAGGCGGTCGAGAAGATGCGCGGGGCGCCCGGCACGACGATCAAGCTGACCATCGTTCGGCCCGGCCGCGACAAGCCGTTCGACGTTTCCATCACCCGCCAGCGGATCGAGCTGAAGCCGGTCAAGTGGGAGGTGAAGGA
>CAMPIY010000184.1 GCA_946886645.1 uncultured Sphingomonas sp. | reverse complement strand
CGACAGCAGGTCGTAGTTCAGGAACATGGCGGAGAATTTCTCGACATCCTGCAGCTTCAGCATCGCCAGCATGATCATCGAGAAGGCAATGAACCATTCGCCCGCGCGGACGGTGAAGGGCGTTCCATAAGCGGCCATGCTGGCCGCGAGCGCCGCCAGCCCGGTCATTGCGAACAGGGCGATGACAGGGGCATAGCTGGTGCCCTTCGGATCGCGCACCGGCTTGCCGAAATGGCGGCGCAGGTCGTCGTATCCGCCGATCCTCCGGCCGGCGATGAAGGCCTGCGGGGTCGTCTTCACCTGTTGCTCGGCCATGAACGCGTCTGTTTCCGGCCGCGTCTTGAGGTGATGATCCTCAACCTCATAGCCTTGGCTCTCGAGCAGATGCTTCGCTTTCAGACCCCAGGGACAAGTGTGTTCCGGCATGACCATCCGGTAGAGAATGGCGGTTTTCGAGGCTTTCGTATCGATCGGTTGATGCCTGGTCATCGCATGGTCCTTCATCGTTTCAACGATTCGGGACAGGTTTAGCAGCCGTACCGTGGTACGGAGTCAAACCGCGGCCTGCTTGTCGCGAGCGCAGGGGAACCCCACCTTGCCGTCGTTCCAAAAGGAGGATCGCGATGAAGCTTTATTATTCGCCGGGCGCCTGCTCGCTGGCGTCGCATATTTCCCTGATCGAGCTCGACCAGCCCTACGAGCTGGTGAAGACCGACATCCGCGCCAAGAAGACCGAGGACGGCCGCGATTTTCGCGAGATCAACCGGATGGGATATGTCCCGGCGCTGGAGCTGGACGGCGGCGAAATCCTGACAGAGAATGGCGCGATCCTGCCCTATATCGCCAGCCTGAAGCCGGGCATCCTGGCGCCGGCCGGCGACGCGCTGGGCGAGGCTCGGGTCAATGAAGCGCTCGGCTTCATCGGGACCGAGCTTCACAAGGCCTTCGGTCCCTTCTTCGGCGGCGCCGAGGGCGAGGCTCGTGATGCCGCGCTCGACCGGCTGAAGGCGCGCATTGCCCATATCGAATATCTGCTCGGCGACGGCCGTGACTATCTGTTCGGCGACCGGTTCAGCGTCGCCGACGCCTATGCCTTCGTCGTGCTCGGCTGGACCAAGCATTTCGGCATTTCGCTCGACGAATGGCCGAACGTGAAGGCATTTGTAGAGCGTACGGCCGCCCGCCCGGCGGTTCGCCAGGCAATGGCCGAAGAGGGGCTGCTCGAAAGGGCCGAAGCCTGAGGTTTGGGTGGCGCGGGTTCCGGCCCGCGCCCCATCCCTATTTCGGTTTCACGTTATCGGGAACCGCCATATAGGCGACCCGCTTCACGGTCAGCTTCTTGCCCTTGTCGCTGGTCGTATCCATCGACTGGCCGATTTCGGTCGGCTGGGCCGTCCAGCAAATCTCGCCTTCCTTGTCCATCGCAGATGTGAAGCAGGCTTTGCCATCCTTCATCGCGCTGGTGCCGTGATCGATGTGCTCGGCACCCGACCATGCGACGAAATTCCCGCTCGCATCGATGGATTCCGTCATGTTCTTGCCGCCGTCGGTGAACTCCCAAGTCGTCTCATTGAGCTGCATCGCCGCCGGCGTGGCCGCCGCATTGGCGTCCATGGCATTTTCATCGGGCATGATATTTTCTTCGGCGACGTTTTCGGTCGTCGTTTCAGCCGGCTTGTTGCACGCCATCAGCGCCAGCACGGCCAGCGACGTCATCACGATCCGCATCATTCCCTCCCCTGCTCTTCGGAGGGGAGTCGACGTAGCAGGTTTCAAAAGCGAATTGAATTCGCGTTAATAACCTGCTCCCTCAAACCTGAAAGCGAAGCTGTAAAGAGTTCTTGACAGTCAAGAACTCTTTACAGATGATTGGGTCATGGAGAATCGGGTCAGGTCTTTTCGCGAGGGGCGGGAATGGAGCCAGGGCGAGCTTGCCCGGCGGCTCGGGGTTTCGCGCCAGACGATCAATGCCGTCGAAACCGACAAATATGACCCGAGCCTCCCGCTGGCCCTTCGAATGGCGAAGCTGTTCGAGGTGCCGGTCGACCAGCTTTTCCTCGATACTTGGGAGCCTTCGAAATGATCCAGTCCAGCCCTGTCCCGTCACCCGTGCACCGCTTCAAGCGAGCCAAATTCTGGAAGCAGGTAGCCATCGGTGCGATTGTCGGCGGCGTTTCGATGGGCCTTGCGCTGGCATCGATCGATGGGCTGAAGGGCGCCACCTTGACCCCGGACGAGGCCGTCGCGTTGGGCGCGGGGGTCATCTATTCCATCATCGGCCTGTTCGTGGGACTGGGCGCCTTGTTTCCCAAGGCCGGATCGGAGTTGCTCAACGTCGAGGACGAGGAAGAAATTCGCGATCAGCGCCACATTTTCGGCTGGGGCGCGGTCGCGATGCTCCTTTCCGGATTATTGATGCTCGGGCTGGTCCTCGGATCGCCAGGGTTCGAGTTCCTTGGCCGTGCGGTCGCGGCGGCACTGGTGGCCGCCTGCGTCGCCGGAATAGCCTGCGTCGGCTATATCACCCGCAACGATAGCGACGAGTTCGGCAAGCGCCTTTCGCGCGATTCAGGACAAGTGATGCTGGTGCTTGCCGCCGCGCTGTTCGGGGGATGGGCAGTGCTCTCACACCTTGGGTACGTCCCCATGTTCACCGCGCTCGGCTTTCTGGGCGGCGGCCTTCTCATCTACCTGGTTGCGATCTTCTTCGTGGTCGCCAAGGCCGGCCTGATCAGGCCATAGCGGGCAGGGCGGTCAACCTCAGACGAGCTCGACCGCCATTGCCGTCGCCTCGCCGCCGCCGATGCAAAGCGAGGCGACGCCGCGCTTGCCGCCACGGTTCTGGAGCGCCGCGATCAGGGTTGCAAGGATGCGCGCGCCGCTCGCGCCGATCGGGTGGCCGAGCGCAGTCGCGCCGCCGTTCACGTTGATCTTATCGTGCGGGATCCCGAGGTCGTGCATCGCGATCATCGCGACGCAGGCGAAGGCCTCGTTGACCTCGAACAGGTCGACATCGTCCTTGGTCCAGCCGGCCTTCTCCATCGCCTTCTGAAGCGCTGGGACGGGGGCCGTGGTGAACTTGGCCGGGTCGTGGGCGTGGGCGGCGTGGGCAACCACGCGCGCGACGGGCTTCACGCCGAGCCGATCCGCGACCGACTGGCGCGTCATCACCAGCGCGGCCGCGCCGTCGCTGATCGAGCTGGCGTTGGCGGCGGTGATCGTGCCGTCCTTTGCGAAGGCGGGCTTCAGTGTGGGGATCTTGTCCGGATTGGCCTTGCCCGGCTGCTCGTCGGTATCGACGATTTCGTCGCCCTTGCGGCCCGAGATGGTCACGGGCACGATTTCCCGCTCGAACGCGCCCGACTGGATCGCGGCGTTGGCGCGGCGCAGGCTCTCAATCGCATAATCGTCCTGCGCCTCGCGGCTGAACTGGTAATCGCGGCTAGCCTCTTCCGCGAAGCTGCCCATCAGGCGGCCCGGCTCATAGGCATCTTCCAGCCCGTCGAGGAACATATGGTCCTTCAGCACGTCATGGCCGATCCGCGCGCCGCCGCGATGCTTGTGGCTCAGGTAGGGGGCGTTGGTCATCGACTCCATGCCGCCCGCGACGATCAGGTCCGCGCTTCCCGCGGCGAGCGTGTCCGCCGCCATGATCGCCGCCTGCATGCCCGACCCGCACATCTTGTT
>CAMPIY010000183.1 GCA_946886645.1 uncultured Sphingomonas sp. | reverse complement strand
CGTCCTTCGCGACCAATGCATCGCGCCATTCGCGCTCAAGGTCGCGAACGTCGAGACAGGGCGCGTCAGCGGCCACGCATCAGGCCTCCGAAAAGACCAGCGAAGAAGGCACTCAAAAACCCACCTCCGCTGACACTGCGGGGGCTGCTTCCAAGATGTTCGGCACGCGCGTTGATACGAGCCCATCGTGCGGCAGCCAATTGGTCTTCTCTTGAACCTTTGAACGCAGCTGATTCATCTAGGATAGGACTCGCTTCACTTGCGGAATCGCCTTTAGATTCCAATGACCTCCGGTAATAAAGCCCTTCGCGACCGGCATGAAGATATTTCCCGCGCGGCCCCGTCCCCACGCGGAGGCCTTTTACACCGACTGAAGCGCCTAGTCCGGACTTTGAAAGATTAATCCTTAGAGGACCGAGCTTCAGACTCTTCCGAAGATACCAACCCATAGCGAGATCTCCGCCCCGTAATCGAACCTAGAATTCCACGAAGGAGCATATTGCCAATTTGGCGTCCGACCGAGCTGGCAATTGACCGACCCGCCGACTGAATAATCTTATCAGACATCGTTGGCTTAGCGGCTTCGCGTTCCTGTTGGCGACGTAACCGGTCCGCTTCCCTCTGAGCGCGGTCCGCCTCCTTTTGCTCCGCAGCTCTTTGGCGAGCGGCCTCCTTGTCAGCGATCGCCTGCTGACGGGCAGCTTCGGCAGCCGCCTTCTGCGCCTCGGTCTCCGCCTTGGCGGCGGCTGCGGCGGCGGCGGCCTCGTCCCCCTTGGCCTTCAGAATCTCCTCGGCGCTGTCGCGGTCCAGCACCGTGTCGTATTTCGCGCCGATCACGTCGGTCTGGATTAGGACCCCGCGTTCCTGCGCGGTCAGCGGGCCAACCCGCGAGCTTGGCGGCTTGATCAGCGTGCGCTCGACCGGCGCCGGCGAACCGTCGGGAAGAAGCAGCGACACCAGCGCCTCGCCGATCTTCAGTTCGGTAATCGCGCTGGCGACATCGATTTCCGGATTGGGCCGGAACGTGTCTGCCGCCGATTTGACCGCCTGCTGATCGCGCGGCGTGAAAGCGTTGAGCTTATGCTGCACGCGATTGCCCAGCTGGCCCGCGACCTTGTCAGGGATGTCGATCGGATTCTGGGTGATGAAATAGACGCCAACGCCCTTCGACCGGATCAGCCGGACGACCTGCTCGACCTTTTCGAGAAGCGCGGGCGGCGCGTCCTCGAACAGCAAATGCGCTTCGTCGAAGAAGAAGACGAGCTTGGGCTTGTCGGGATCGCCAACTTCCGGAAGCAGCTCGAACAGCTCGCTCAGCAGCCACAGCAGGAAGGTCGAATAAAGCCTTGGGCTGGCCATCAGCTTGTCGGCGGCGAGTATGTTGATGATCCCCTTGCCGGCTTCGTCGAGCTTCAGGAAATCCTCCAGGTCCAGCGCCGGCTCGCCGAAGAAATGGTCGCCGCCCTGGGCGCGCAACTGAAGCAGCGAACGCTGGATCGCGCCGACGCTCATCTTCGACACATTGCCATATTCCAGCGTCAGCTCGTCGGCCCGCTCGCCGATATTGACCAGCATCGCCTGGAGATCGTCGAGATCGAGGAGCATCAGCCCCTCCTTGTCCGCGACATGGAAGGCGATGGTGAGCACGCCTTCCTGGACTTCGTTGAGGCTCATCAGCCGGGCAAGGAGCAGCGGCCCCATCTCGCTGACGGTGGTGCGAACCGGATGGCCCTGCTCCCCGAACAGGTCCCAGAACTGGACGGGGCAGCCTTCATAGGCCCAGCTCGAATAGCCGATTTCCTTGGCGCGGGCGGCGAAGGCCTCGTGCGGCTTGGCGGTCGCGGCGCCCGGCATGGCGAGGCCGGCGAGGTCGCCCTTCACATCGGCGACGAAGGTCGGGACGCCGACGGCGCACAATCCCTCGACAATGCCTTGCAGCGTGACGGTCTTGCCGGTGCCGGTCGCCCCGGCGATCAGGCCGTGGCGGTTGGCCCGCTTGAGTTCCAGTTGCTGCGGCTTGGCGCCACCGGATGCGGCGCCAATGAAAATGCTCGTCGCGGGATTGCTGGCCATGGGGCTTGCGTCACTCCTTCGGCTTCCAGGCGGCCGAGCCTAGGCCGAAGGAGCGAACGCAACAAGGCCGCGTTATTTGCCGCTGATATCGATCCCGAAGAAGGCTTCGATGCCCTGGCCGCGCTTGATCAGGAGCAGCACGCTGCTCCGCCCGGCCCGCTTGGTCGCGTCGACCGCCGCGACAACCTGCTGCGGCTGGCTGACCGCCTGGCGATTGACCGAGACGATCACGTCGCCGCGGCGAAGGCCCTTCTCGGCCGCATCGCTGCCCGGGTCGACCGAGGTGATGACGACGCCCTTCTGATTGGCCGCAAGGTTCAAGGCGCGGATGATCTGCGCATTCAGCGGTTGCATCGACAGCCCGAGCGCGCTTCCCGGCGCCACCGGCGTTTCCGCGCCAAGCCCCTGGTCGGCGTCATCGCCGCCGCCCGCCTGCTTGACCAATTCCTCTTCCGTCGGACGCTGGCCTACTTGCACCTGTACCGTCATCCGACGGCCGCCCCGCATAAGCTCGACCGGAACGCGGGTTCCGACCGAGGTATTGGCGATCAGGTAGCTGACGGTTTCGTCCGGCGTAACCTCGCGCCCCGCCACCTTGGTGATGACGTCGCCCTGCTGGATGCCGGCCTTGTCAGCCGGCTCTCCGTCGACAACCGTCCTGACGATCTCGCCGCGATCCTTGGGGAGGCCAAGGCTGTCCGCGATATTCTCGTCGAGCGGCTGGAGGCCGACGCCGAGATAGCCGCGCTCCGGCCGCTGCCCGCGGCGAAGCGCCTCGATCACCGGCTTGGCCGCTTCGGCGGGGATGGCGAGGCCGATGCCGACGCTGGCGCCCGTGGGTGAGATCAAAGCCGAATTAATGCCGATAACGTTGCCCTGCATGTCGAACATCGGGCCACCGCTGTTGCCCATGTTGATGGCCGCATCGGTCTGGATGTAGCGATCATATGCGCCGCCACTGAAGCCGCCCCGGTGAAGCGCGGAGATAATCCCCGCCGTCACCGTTCCGCCAAGGCCGTAGGGGTTGCCGATCGCCACGATCCAGTCGCCAACGCGGGCCTTGGTCGAATCCCCCCAGTTCACATAGGGAAAATTGGAACCTTCAATCTTGAGCAGGGCCAGATCCGAAGCCGTATCGCGACCGACGATGCGCGCCGGATATTCCTTCCGGTCGGCCAGGATGACGGTGACGCTGTCGACGGTACCGGTGCCGTTGACACCCTGAATGAGGTGATTGTTGGTTACCACATAGCCGTCGGCGGAAATGATGAAGCCCGAACCGAGCGAGCCTGCTTCGCGCGTTTGCGGATTGGCGTCGTCGCCTTGCCCCTGGCCCTGCGGCACCTGCCCGCCGAAACGGCGGAAAAATTCCTCGAACGGATCGACCTGCCGGCGAACGGGGACCCGCTGCTTGGTCGAGATGTTGACCACCGCTGGTGCAAGGCGGGCGGCGAGGTCGGCAAAGCTGATCGGCGCTCCGGCTCTCGGCACCATCGCGGTCGGCGCATTCTGAGCGACCTGCGCACCGGCATCGCCGGTGACGGCCGAAAAGGCTGTGCCCCCCAGTAGCAGGGCCACCGCGACCCCATAGGCATAGCGCACTGGTCGAAACTCCTTCGTCGGCTTCATTCAA
>CAMPIY010000182.1 GCA_946886645.1 uncultured Sphingomonas sp. | reverse complement strand
ATGGACGGCACGGTCGTCATCGGCGAGGGCGAGCGCGACGAGGCGCCGATGCTGTTTATCGGCGAGAAGGTCGGCAGCGCGCAGGGCGATGGCCCGGCGATCGACATCGCGCTCGACCCGCTGGAAGGCACGACCATCACCGCCAAGGCGGGACCGAACGCGCTCGCCGTTCTCGCCATCGCGGAGCAGGGCTGCCTGCTCAACGCGCCCGACGTCTATATGGACAAGATCGCGATCGGGCCGGGCTATCCCGATGGCACGATCAGCCTCGACAAGTCGCCTACCGAAAATGTCCGCTCGCTGGCGGCGGCAAAGGGGGTCGAACCGGGCGAGATCATCGCCTGCGTCCTGGACCGCCCGCGCCATGCGAGGCTGATCGAGGAGCTTCGCGGGCTCGGCTGCGGCATCATGCTGATTCCCGACGGCGACGTTGCCGGCGTGATCGCCACCACCGACCCGGACACCACTGTCGACATCTACATGGGTTCGGGCGGAGCGCCGGAAGGCGTCCTTGCCGCGGCGGCGCTTCGCTGCGTCGGCGGGCAGATCCAGGGCCGCCTGTTGTTCCGCAATGACGACGAACGCGCCCGCGCCCATCGCTGGGGGATCGAGGACCTCGACCGCATCTACAAGCTGGAGGACATGGCGCGCGGCGACTGCATCTTCGCCGCGACCGGCGTGACCGATGGTTCGCTGCTGTCCGGGGTCAAGCGGCGCAAGGGCGGCTGCATCGAAACCGAAAGCATCGTCATGCGCGCCAGCAGCGGCACCGTCCGCCGTGTCAGCACCGAGCATCACAAGGGCATCGCCTGATCCTCTTGTAGCGATTCGCGCTCGCTATATTGTCGCACCATGACCGTCGATGTGATCCCGGCCGACTTGCAGCCGGTGGAACCCTCCTACCGCAACGCCCTTCGGGTGCAGGCGGCAATCTTTTGGGTGCCGGTATTTCTGGCCGCGCTGGTGGCCGATCGGTTGCTGCTGTCGGACACGCGTCTCGCCAGCATCCTGCCGATCGTCGTCGGGCTGATCGGGCTCAGCGGCGTGACGGTCGCTCCCGACCGCATCTATCGCCGTCTTGGCTATGCCATTGACGGGCGGCTGCTCCGCACGGTGCGCGGCTGGTTGTTCCATACCGACACCGTCGTGCCATTCGTTCGGGTCCAGCATATCGACGTGACCCGCGGCCCGGTCGACAAGATGTTCGGGACGGCCAGCCTGGTCGTCCACACCGCCGGCACGCACAACAGCGTCGTCGTCCTGCCTGGCCTCTCGCCGGTACGCGCGGCCGAAATCCGCGACTCCATCCGGGCCGAGATTCGCGCCGACGCCGAATGAGCGAAGCGGTCGCCCTTCCGCTGAATGACGACCCGCTCGGCCCGCCGGAGCGGCTGCACCCGCTCTACCTGCTGACCGGCCTCGGCAAATCGGTGAAGGGCGCCTGGGGTTTATTGGCCGGCGGTGCCGTGCTCGGGGCGCAGGGGCGCTGGACGCTGGTGATCGGTCTCGGTCTGGCTATCACTGCGGCCTCGATCATCGGCTTGTTCCTGAAATGGCTAAAGCTCGAATATCGGGTCGGCGCGGATGAAATAAGGATCGACAGCGGATTCCTGTCGCGCACCAGCCGCGCGATCCCGTTCGACCGGGTTACCGACGTCGACATTGAGCAGGGTCCGATCCATCGCCTGTTCGGCCTGGCCAGGGTGCGGCTGGAGACCGGCGCGTCGGCCGGATCGAAGGAAGACGACGGAGTCCTCGACACCATCTCGCTGGAACGTGCCGAGGCACTGCGGGAGCATATCCGCGCCCGCCGTCGGGGCGAGGCAGCGGCGCCAGTCGCCGAAGCAGTCGTCGAGGCTCCGCCGCTTTTCGCGATGGATCATCGTCGGGTGGCGACGGCCGGATTCTTCAACTTCTCGCTCGCCGTCATCGCCGGCCTGTTCGGTGTCACCCAGACGTTCGGCGACGTGCTCGGCTTCGATCCGTTCGAGCGCAGCTTCTGGATCGGCATCCTTGACCGCGCGGGGCCGCTGCAGGCGCTCGTCATGGCCCATCAGATCGTCGCCGTGCTGGCCGGGTCGGTCGTGCTGATCCTGCTGGGCATTGGCACCGGGCTCGTCCGGACGTCACTTCGCGAATATGGCTTCCGGCTCGATCGAACCGAAACCGGCCTTCGCCGCCGCCGCGGTCTGCTGACGCTGACCGATGTCACCATCCCCGCCAAGCGGGTGCAAGCGGCGATCCTCGCCAACGGGCCGATCCGCGGCCTGTTCGGCTGGTGGACGCTCAAGCTGCAGAGCCTGGCGATGGACGGCGGGAAGGGCGACCATGTCGTCGCGCCGCTGGCTCATGAGCCGGAAGGGGCGGAGATACTAGCTTCGCTCGGATGGCCGGTCGCGCCGGGAAGCGCCGGCTGGAACCGGGTGAGCCGTGCCTACATCACTTCCTATGCAACCGCCGTCGCACCGCCCGTGCTACTGACGCTGGCCGTTCCCTTCATGGGCGGGGCCGGGCTGAGCGTGATCGCGGCCGTTCCCATGATCGGAGTGGTCGCGGTCTTCTGGACCCTTGTCGTTCCGGCGCTGGTCGCGCTCCGCTGGATGAGCTGGCGACACACGCGCTATGTTCTGGAAGGCGATACGCTGTTCGTGGAAACCGGATGGTGGCGGCATCGTCTGCGAATCCTCCCCATGCGCAAGATCCAGAGTGTCGACCTCGCAGAGAATTTCTGGAGCAGGGCGTTCGGCATATGCACCCTTCGCCTCGGCGTCGCGGGAGGCGGTGGTTTTGCCGATCATCATGTCCCCGCGCTTTCTCGTGAAGAGGCGCAATCGCTGCGCGCGAAGCTGCTCGCCCTATGACCAGCGAATTTGCCTGTGGGGTTGAGCGCAGCCTGTCGGGGCAGCCTTGGCGGTGGAGGCGGAATGGGGGCGACGATCTCCAACGCGATCTGGTCGATCAGCTGCTCCTCGCGCGCGGCATCGAGGAGGCCGACCTCGCCCGTCATCGCGCTCCGACCATCCGCGATTTCCTGCCCGACCCTTCTGTCTTCGCCGACATGGACAAGGCGGCGATGCGCCTCGCCGATGCGGTCCGAGATGGTGAGACGATCGCGATCTTCGGCGATTACGACGTCGATGGGGCGACTTCGGCAGCGCTTCTGACCCTGCTGCTCCGCCGGCTCGGCGTCGAGCCGATGATCTACATCCCCGACCGGCTGATGGAAGGCTATGGCCCGTCCGGTGCCGCGCTGGTTGAGCTCAAGAAGCGGGGCGCGACGCTCGCGGTCACCGTGGACTGCGGGGCTCAGGCGTTCGAAGCGCTGGACGAAGCGGCGGCAGCGGGACTCGATGTCATCGTCTGTGATCATCACCAATGCGCTACCCAGCTTCCGACCGCGCTCGCGATGATCAATCCCAACCGCCTCGACGAGAGTGAGGCGGGCGCGGCCCACGGCCATGTCGCCGCGGTGGGCATGGCCTTCCTCCTCGGCGTGGCGCTGCTGCGCGAGCTCCGGCAACGCGGATATTTCGCGGATCGCCCGGAACCGAAGATCATCGACCTTCTCGACATCGTTGCACTCGGCACGGTCGCCGACGTCGCGCGGTTGAAGACGCTCAACCGGGCTTTCGTCACACAGGGCCTCAAGGTGATGGCCGACCGGCGAAACATCGGTCTGGTCGCACTGGCCGAGGCGGCTCGGTTGGTGAAGCCGCCGACCGCGCGCGACCTCGGCTTCGCGCTCGGTCCCCGGATCAATGC
>CAMPIY010000181.1 GCA_946886645.1 uncultured Sphingomonas sp. | reverse complement strand
GCGCGATCCTTCGAGAAATCGGTCGGCCGGATCGCCTCGTGCGCTTCCTGTGCATTCTTGGCCTTGCTCGAATATTGCCGCGGCTTGTCCGGCAGATAGCCGGCGTCATAGCGATCGGCGACGGCGCGGCGGGCGGCGGAAATCGCCTCGCCAGCCATCTGCACGCCGTCGGTCCGCATGTAGGTGATTAGCCCGTCCTCGTAGAGCGACTGGGCCAGGCGCATCGTGTGGCTGGCGGCGAAGCCGAGCTTGCGGGCAGCTTCCTGCTGCAGCGTCGAAGTGGTGAACGGCGGCGGCGGGTTTCGCGACAGTGGTTTGGTCTCGACCGAGTTCACGGTGAACCGACCGTCCTCGACGACCTTCTTCGCCGCGTCGGCCGAGCCCTTATCTCCGATCGACAGTCGCTCGAGCTTTTGACCATCAAGCGCGACGAGGCGCGCGGTGAATGGCGTGCCGTCGGCCTCGAAACTGGCCGAAACCTGCCAATATTCCTGGCTCTTGAAGAGCTCGATTTCCCGCTCGCGATCGACGATCAGGCGTAGCGCCACCGATTGGACGCGGCCCGCCGACTTGGCGCCCGGAAGCTTGCGCCACAGGATCGGCGAGAGTGTGAAGCCGACCAGATAATCCAGCGCGCGCCGTGCCCGATAGGCGTCGATCAAATCCTCGTCGAGACCGCGCGGATGGGCCATCGCCTCGGTCACCGCCGACTTGGTGATGGCGTTGAAGGTGACGCGTTCAACATGCTGCGGAAGCGCCTTTTTCTTCCTGAGCACTTCCTGCACGTGCCAGCTGATCGCCTCCCCCTCGCGGTCCGGGTCGGTCGCCAGGATCAGCGTGTCGGCCTTCTTAGCCTCGTCGCTGATGGCTTTCAGCTGCTTCGCCTTGTCTGGATAGGTTTCCCAATCCATGGCGAAACCCTCGTCGGGCTTCACCGACCCGTCCTTGGGCGGCAGGTCGCGGACGTGGCCATAGCTCGCCAGCACGCGGTGGCCGGGGCCGAGATATTTTTCGATGGTCTTCGCCTTGGCGGGCGATTCAACGACGACGAGTTTCAAGCGGGTCAATTCCTATACGTACGTACGCGCGATTTTCCGGCCGCCGGGATTGCCGTCAAGCGGCCAGGCTGACCTTGCCGCCAGCGTGACGCTCCAAGCGCCCGCCTAGTTCCAGTTCCAGGAGGATCAGCTGCACCGAGCCCGCGGGCGCTTCGGCGAGGCGGACGATCTCGTCGACGGGCACCGGCGAGGGTCCGAGAAGCTCTTCCACCCGGGCGCGAATATCTTCGTCGGCATCGACAGGATCGACGGGAGCCTCATGGTCGAACGGCATTCGCGGGCTCGCAACACCGCCACCGATCGGCCGGAGGGTTTCCAGTACATCGGCCGCGCTTTGGATTAGCGTGGCGCCGTCTCGGATCAGCTGGTTGCAGCCCTGGGCGCGCGGGTCGAGCGGAGAGCCGGGAACCGCCATCACTTCGCGTCCTGCCTCGGCCGCCAGCCGCGCGGTGATCAGCGAACCTGACCTCGGCGCCGCTTCGACTACGACGGTTCCGTCAGACAACCCCGCGATAATTCGGTTGCGATAAGGGAAATGACGCGCTCTCGGCTCTGTCCCCGGCGGCATTTCGGCGATCAGCAGGCCGCGCTCGGCGATCTCCTTCTGCCGCGCCTCATTCTCCGGCGGATAATAGAAATCGATCCCGCCGGCGATCACGGCAACGGTGCCGGTCTCCAGCGATCCGTCATGGGCCGCGCTGTCGATGCCCCGTGCAAGGCCCGACACCACCGTCACATCCTCGCGCCCCAGATCATGGGCCAGTCCGCGCGCGAAGCGGCAGGCGGCAGCGCTAGCATTGCGCGCGCCGACGATCGCGATCATCTTTCGATCGAGCAGCGACAAATTGCCCTTCGCGGTGAGCAGCGGCGGCGCGTTTTCCAGTTCCGCCAGCGCCCTTGGATAGAGCCCCTGTCCTAACGCCAGGTAACGAGCCCCCAGCTTTTCGACGGCGCCAGCCTCTCGCTCCGCCTTGTCCTTCGCGAAGATCGACGGAGGTTTCCCACCACCCCTGCCGGCCAAATCCGGAATAGCATCCAGCGCTGCCGCCGCGGTTCCGAACCGCATCAACAGCTGTCGATAGGCGATCGGGCCGATCCCGGGCGTGCGGATCAGCCGCAGCCGGTCGACCAAGTCGGCGGGGACGCTCATGTTTGCTTGCGCCCGATGCGCGGTTCTTCGCTCTTCGCAAGTCGCCGGATATTCTCCTGGTGCTTCCAGATGACGAGCAGCGCGAACCCCAGCAGCATTGGAAACAGCGCTTGCTCGTTCACGACCGCGGCGGTGATCGGTGCGCTAGCCGCAGCGGCCATTCCTGCAACCGAGCTGATCCGAACAATAATGAGGAGCCCGATCCAGACTAGCGCATAAACAAGCGCGGCAACCGGCAAGAGCGGAGCGAGCACGCCAAGGAAGGTCGCCACGCCCTTGCCACCCTTGAAGCGCAACCAGACGGGATAGAGATGACCGATCATCGCCCCGGCGGCGGCGAAATTCACCGCGTCCAGCCACAGGCGCTGGGCCAGCAGGACCGCAGCCGCGCCCTTCGCCGCATCCAGCAGCAGCGTCGCCGCCGCCAACCCTTTCGACCCCGTCCGAAGCACGTTGGTTGCGCCGATATTGCCCGACCCGATTTCCCTGATGTCGCCCTTCCCGCCAAGCCTCGCCAGCAGCAGGCCGAACGGAATCGACCCCAGCAAATATCCGGCCAGCAATGCGAGGAGGACGGTGGCGTTCATGCAGATTGCCTAGCAGATCGTTCGCGGCCCGCAATGTTGCAGAAGTGGCGGCTTGTCCCTAGCTCAGGCCGCAATGAATCCCGCCGCCCCGCTTCTCTTTTTCGATTCCGGCGTGGGGGGCCTTTCCGTGCTCGGCCCGACGCGGGCCCTGCTGCCCAATGCGCCGATCGTTTATGCCGCAGACAATGCCGGCTTTCCTTACGGCAAGCGCAGCGATGCGGATTTGGCGGAGCGTGTTCCGGATATCCTGGCGCGGCTTGTGGAGCGCTTTGACCCAAGGTTGGCCGTCATTGCCTGCAATACGGCCTCGACCATCGCGCTCGACCACGCACGGGCGGCGCTCGACATCCCGATCGTCGGAACGGTTCCGGCCATCAAGCCCGCGGCCGAACGTTCGAAGAGCCGGGTCATCGGCGTGCTCGGCACGGAAGCGACTGTCCGACAGCCCTATGTGGACGATCTCTCCGCCCGCTTCGCAGCCGATTGCACCGTCATCCGCCACGGCAGCCCGGAGCTGGTCGAACTGGCAGAGGCCAAGCTTGCGGGCGGCGAAATATCGGTCGATGAAGTGCGCGCCGCCATCACTCCGATGATCGCGCAACCGCGCGGCAACGAGATGGACGTGATGGTCCTGGCCTGCACCCATTTCCCCCTGCTCGCCGACGAGATTGCCGCGGCCTATCCCACTATTCAGCAAGTGGACGGCGGCCCCGGCATCGCGCGGCGCATCGCCTATCTGACCAAAGGTCAGCCTTGGCCCGACGCTCCGGTGCCCGGAATTGCCGTCTTCACCAAGGCTCCGCCCCCGTCCCTGGGGAACGCGCTGGCTCGATTCGGCATCGAAGAAGTCGGCCTACTCTGACCAATTGCGAGTCGTTCGCAATGGAAATCGAGGGCACCGGGCGGTAAGGGGCGCCCGAGCGAAGGGAAAAGCGTGGACTACGACGGTATTTTCAAGGCCGCGATCGA
>CAMPIY010000180.1 GCA_946886645.1 uncultured Sphingomonas sp. | reverse complement strand
CAAGGGTGCGACCGCGATCGAGTACGGCCTGATTGCCGCCCTCATCGCCGTTGCCGCGATTGCCGCCATGGGCAACATCGGCAGCAACCTGGGCGAGACCTTCAACGACGTTTCGAGCAAGCTCTAAGCTTCGTTGATCGCACAAAGAGGCGGCGGCGCTCACAAGGCGCCGCCGCTTTCTTTTTGCCTGCGGTTTATCGCTTGTTGAGCGCGCTCTCTGCCAGCAAGAGCGATCCGCGCGGTCCGGCATTCTGGCCGAGCGCGGCGATTTCGACCGGCGCTGTTTCGCCGATGTACGGCAAATAGCGGTCGAGCAGCTCGGCGCAGCGCTTTGCCACCGCATCCGCCAGGAACGGACGGGAGTTGGTCACTCCTCCGCCCAGCACAATCCGCTCGCTCGCCAGCGTCAGAAAAAGGGTGGCACAGGCCTCCGCGATGGCATCGACGACGAAAGTCCAGACCGGATCGTCATCCGCAAGCTTGTCGCCATTGCCGCCCGTCCTTGCCGCAATGGCCGAACCCGATGCAATCCCTTCCAGGCAATCGCGGTGATAGGGGCAGCTTCCGGGGAATTCGTCGCCGGCGCTTCGCGGCACGCGAATATGCCCGCCTTCCGGATGCAGGGCACCGCTGACCGGCTTTGCGCCAGCAACGATCCCGATCCCGATCCCCGTTCCGACGGTCATGTAGCAATAATCCGAGCAACCCTTGGCCGCGCCCCAACGGCCCTCGGCCAATGCCGCCGCCGTCACGTCGGTGTTCAGCGCGACCGGCCCGCCGATCGTCCGGCCCAGAGCGTCGATCAGGTTGGCGCCCGCCCAGCCCGGCTTGGGCGTGGAATCGAAAATCCGGCCATAATCGGGCCTGCCGGGCGTTACCCCCACCGGCCCGAAGCTCGCGACACCCAGGGCTTCGATCGGTTCCTGGCGGTTCCAGTCGGAAAGCTGGTCCGCGATCGGCCCTAGCGTCGAGGCGGCATCGGACACTTCGATGCGGACTCGCTCCTCGATTTCCGTCCCCCGGCCAAGGACGACGATCGCCTTGGTCCCGCCAAGTTCAACTCCGGCAAGCCTCGTCATGGGCCGTTGGTCGTCCGTCCGCACCCGAAAGGCAAGGGCAGTGAACCGGGGGTCAGGCGCTAAGGCGCACGGGTTGAAGTGCGTCCGATCGCTGCCGCGCCCATGAAAGCAGCGCGACGGCAAGCCGGTCGCCCTTGGGCGTAAGGATCGACTCCGGATGAAATTGCAGGCCCAGCTGCGCCGCCGAATCGTCGCGGATCGCCATGGCCATTCCATCGAGCTCGGCATCCACTGTAAACCGGCCTGGCAGGCCGCGGACCGGAGTGCAAAGCGAATGATATCGCCCGACCGTCAGCGGCGAGGGCAAGCCGGCGAATGGGCCGTTGCCGGAATGCGTAAGGACCGAGCATTTGCCGTGGAATGGCTGGTTCGCCAAGGCGACAGTTCCTCCGGCCTCCTCCACAATCGCCTGATGGCCAAGGCAAATGCCGATGAGCGGCACTCGGCCCCGCGCCAGGTGAGTGAGTTCGAGGCAGCTTCCCGCATCCGCGGGGCCTCCGGGGCCGGGGGAAAGGATGATTGTTGCGTCCATCTCCAGCGCTCGGCGGAGCGCGACAGCTGCCTCTATCGAGTTGCGGACGACGGCTACCTGCGCACCGGCAACCCTGAATGCCTCGGCCAGGTTGAAGGTGAAGCTGTCACGGTTGTCGATCAGCAGGACATTCATGTCGCTACCCCCAGCGCCGCTAGCACAGCGCCCGCCTTGGCCCGCGTCTCGGCGGCTTCGGCAAGCGGGGCGCTGTCGGCCACGACGCCGGCCCCGGCGCGCACCTCCGCGACCGATCCCCTCACCAGCGCCGAACGGATCACGACCGCGCTGTCCATCGACCCGTCGCCGGCAATCCATCCGATCGCTCCGCCATAGGGCCCCCGCGCCGACCGCTCGAAGGCACGAATAAGCTCGATCGCCTTGAGCTTGGGCGCGCCGGACAGAGTTCCGACATTCAGGCAGGCCCGGATGGCGTCGATGACGTCCCTGCCTTCGGCCAGCTCGCCCTCGGCCGTCGAAACGAGGTGCATGACCTTCGCGAAGCGCTCGACCGCGAGCAGCCGGGGAACGGTCCGCGTTCCGGAGCGGCTGATCCGCGCCACGTCATTTCGGGCGAGGTCCACCAGCATCAAATGTTCGGCCACTTCCTTGGCGTCGAGGCGAAGCTCGGCCTCGTTGCGGCTGTCTTCGTCCGGCGTGGTTCCGCGCGGACGCGTTCCGGCGATGGGGCTGACCGAGACAATATGGCGCTTGCCTTCGCACCGGATTTCGATCGCCGTTTCGGGTGAGGCACCGAACAGCGTTCCATGGCCGCTGTCGAACATGAATTGGTATGCACTGGGATCGGCGGCGGCCAGACGGCGGAACGCTGCCTGGGGATCGGGACAGGGCGCGCGGAAGGTCCGGCTCGGGACAGCCTGGAAGATGTCGCCGGCGGCGATATGCTCCTTAAGGCGGGCCACCACCGCCGAAAATTGGCCATCGTCGAGGTCGGGAATTGCCTCCACTTGCTTGGCGGAGGCCTGTGGAGCGATCGCCGCAACCTTGCCGCACCGGTCGACGGTTCGCTGGAGCCGTTCGGCGGCGAGGCAATGCTGGCGATGCGCCTTGGACGGATCGTCCGATCCGGCGGCCATGGCCAGCACCCGGGCCGCTCCACCCGCCTCGACCACGACCAGGGTTTCGGCGAGGTGGAAAATAAGGTCCGGAAATTCCCCCTCCGGCCGCTCCGGCAGTTCCTCGAACATGTCCACATGATCGAACCCGACCAGCCCCAGCGCCGCGATCGCGAACGGCTCGTCATGGTCGAGCGGCGTCAGGCAGCCGGTCATTTCCCGAAGCAGGTTGAGTGCCGTCGGGGAGTGTCCACGGATTTCCTCGTCGGGATCGTCGCATCGTTCGAACCGCAGCCTCAATTCGCGGTCGGAGCGACTGACGACATGCGCAGCCATGCGGTCGGCGATAAGCCCAAGCAGGATCGTCCCGCCTTCGCTCATTGCCATAAGCGAGGCCTCGCCCTGGCAGGCTTCCAGCCGCAGCGCGCTATCGACGAGGATGAGGCTCCGGCCTCCGGTTCGCCGGAACAGCATGGGCGCATCGAGCCGGGCATGAAGGTCGACCGGATTATGAGTTCCCGGCAGGCGCCGAGTGACCAGGCCGCACCGTCCAGCCGTGGCGAGGGTCACAGCGATCGTCCCAACAGGCCGAGCATCGCATCGAGCTGTCGTCCCAAAGCCAGCATTTGCTCCGGGAAAAGCGATTGCGGCCCATCGCTCAGTGCCGACGGCGGGTCGATATGGACTTCGACCATCACCCCGTCCGCGCCGGCCGCCGCGGCCGCAAGCGCCATCGGAATGACCAACTCGCGAATGCCGGTGCCGTGGCTTGGATCGACCAGCACGGGCAGGTGGCTCTTCGCCTTGAGCAGCGGAACGGCGGCTAGGTCCAGCGTGTTGCGCGTCGCTGTCTCGAAGGTACGGATGCCGCGCTCGCACAGGATCAGCTGGCTGTTGCCGGCGGCCAGCACATATTCGGCCGCCAGCAGCAGGTCTTCCACCTTCGCCGCCATCCCGCGTTTCAGCACGACTGGTTTTCCCGAGCGGCCAACGGCCTTCAGAAGCGCGAAATTCTGCATGTTGCGGGCGCCGACCTGAAGCGCGTCGGCATGGGCTGCGACCAGGTCGACATCGGCGCTTTCGATGACTTCGGTGAC
>CAMPIY010000179.1 GCA_946886645.1 uncultured Sphingomonas sp. | reverse complement strand
TCGATCGCCGCCGTCGGGCGAGTCATCACCGTCATGTCCTGCTAAAGCTCCGCATCTCTGCCGATGCGCGGGGCACTAGTCCCGCCTGCCAAGTTAAGCAACAGTGGGAAGGGAAAGAGAGGCCCTTGACGGGCTCGGGACGGGTTTATCGCGCCGCGCGGCGCAAGGCGCGGTCGAGCATTGCGGAGTCGGCGACCAGTTCCACCACTTCGTGAACGCCATTGGCGTTACGGCGGGTCAGGACTAGTGCGAATTCCTCGTTGGTCGGCAATTGGGAAAGCGGGATCGGCGGCGCGGCGCGAAGCACGGCCTTGCCCGCCTCCGACTTGTCCTCGACCGGCTTGTCGGGCCGACGCGCCTTGCGCTCGGCCGCGACAAGGCCCTTGAGACCGCCTTCGGCCTGTTCGAGGAACGCTTCGAACCCGCCGAAGTCGACACTCTCGCGCTCGGCATAGCTGAGCGCGGCGGCGAATTCGGTCAGGCGAGTCTTGTCATAGTCGATGCCGAAGACGAGCTTCACGATCGGCGTCATCGGCGCGCGCGCCTGGGACTTCACCCCGGCATCGTCGAGGATTTCCGCATAATCTTCGGGCACCCGCCTGGCGGCGACGGCGAAGTCATAGGCCATGGCAAGCGCGCGATAGAGCGCGGCGCGGCTTCGGCCGTCGGCCTGCTTGCAGACCTCGGCGCTTTCGCGGGCCGCCCACAGGCGGTCGGCCAGTCCGGCTTCGGCGTCGAGCTCGATGGCCGGCTCTTCCGCATCGGCAAGCGCTTCGGGCTCCTCGGCATCGGCCAGCGGACCATCCTCCCACGTCAGGTGGGGCGCGGGCATTTCCTCCTCGGGCACCGGCTCGAGCGCCATCGGAACGGTCAGTTCAAGCGTTTCGTCGTCCTCTTCGATCTCGTCGATCACCGGTTCGAGCGGCGGAAGCGCGGCGCGAATAATCTGGGGCGTCTCCGGCGCTTCGCCGGCGTCCTTCCAATTGATCACGCCGTAGATGAAGTCGATCGTGTCGCCGTCCGAACTGAACGGCATCATGATCCCGCGGTAGAAGATCGATCGGCCGCGCTGATTGACGAACTCGGCCTCGAAGCCGACCGGCGCGCGATTGGCGATGATCTGCATATAATGATCGGTCAGCCGCGACAGCAGCGAGCGGCCAGGAACATCCGCGATCGATTTGATGTCGTCGCCAATGCCGCATTCCTCGCGAACGGCGGTGCCGATGTAGGGCGTGGCGGGGTTGTCCGATCCTTCGGTGAAGTCGAGCAGCACGGAGTTCGGGCCGAAATCCTCGATGTCGCCCGGTTCCAGGTCCTCGACCGACGGATAGTCGCGCCCGTCGAGCAGCGAATACCAGTAATTATAGGCGCGGACATGCATCCGCCGCTCGTCGGTGCCGATCGCGGCGGCGACGTCGGGCTGCGGCTCGGCGGCGCCCGCCGGGCTTTCATATTCGTTCATGCGATCCGAATAGCTGTCCACGCGCCAAAACCCTCGCAAAACTCCAATGCGGCGCCAATTTCGCCCGAAAGCGTTGCGAATCCGTTAAGCATATTTGGTTAGCGCGCATGGGCCCTTCGACAAGCTCAGGACGGGCTTGCCGCACGGGGGCCGCCCGTGTAGGGGCGCTGCTCGCAAGCCGACAGGCAGTGCCGCTTTAGCTCAGCTGGTAGAGCACATCATTCGTAATGATGGGGTCGAGGGTTCGAGTCCCCCAAGCGGCACCACCTTCTTTATCGATCCCTCGCACGCCGCCCGGACCATGGTTCCCATGGCCCGGACGATGGTGTGCTGCATGTCAGCGTACGCTGATCGAAATCGCGGCCGCGGCGATTGACGATTTTCCGGTCAGCGCGATGTCCTTTGCCCGCTGGACCGCCTGGGCAATCTGCGGGTTGGCGCTATCCCATGCGCCATCGGCGCAGATCGTATAGCCGTTGCTCTGAAGCCCGATGGTGCCGTCGCGATAGAGGCAGACGCGCTTCACCGCATCGGACACGCGGCGCACCAGCTTCCGCTCGCCAGCCGAGGCGGCGAGGTTCAGGTCCGCGTAGGACACGCGCTCGGTCCGCACGTCCGCTTCTTCATGGCCGTAAACCACGACCGGCGTGCGCTGGGCGTTCGCGGAGGTGGTGATCATCAGAGATGCCGTTACCCCTGACAGAACGGCTGCAATATTCGACAACCGGGTAAACATCTCGATTCTCCCATTTTTGCGTCCCGATGGGGAGGCAGGAGAAGGGATGCTTGCGGGCGCCGTCGATTGCACGGCCGCTTCGACGATGCTCTCGGTTCGATTTCGGCTGACGGCGCGGCAGTGGGCCGAACGCCATCCAAGTATCGACCAATCGACGAATGGATTAGCGGGCCGGAAGGATTCGCCCGGCGCACGAACCGAAGCCGATCGGCACCGCGCCGTCGGCGTTACAGCGTGCCGAAAGGACGAGCTCATCGCCATCCTCCAGGAAGCTGCGGGTCTCGCCGCTGGGCAGCTCGATCGGCTCCTGGCCACCCCGGCTGATTTCCAGCAGAGAGCCAAGGCCGGTCGCCTGGTCGGTCGACAAGGTTCCCGTCCCGATCAGGTCGCCCGACTGAAGGTTGCAGCCGTTGGACGAATGGTGGGCAACGATCTGCGCGGCTGACCAATACATCGCCGCCGCCGCTTCGCCCCTGCTCAGCACGAATGGCTCGGCGTCTGCCGCACGCATCTTGTGGGTGAGAAGGGACACTTCGAGCTCAACGCCCAGCCCTCCGCTCGCCCTGTCCTCCGCGTCCGACAAATAAGGCAGCGGCTCCGGATCGCCGTCGGGGCGCGGCGGCATTGGCCGCCGGAACGGCGCCAGCGCATCGGGCGTCACCACCCAGGGTGAAATGCTGGTCAGGAAGTTCTTGGCGAGGAACGGCCCCAGCGGCTGGTATTCCCACGCCTGCAGGTCGCGCGCCGACCAGTCGTTGAGCAGGCAATAGCCGGCGATATGGTCGCTCGCCTCGCCGACCAGGATGGGTTCGCCCAGCTCGTTGCCGGCTCCGATGAAAATGCCGAGCTCCAGCTCATAATCGAGCCGGCGGGATGGGCCGTATTCGGGCACGTCGGCGTCCGGAGCCTTGCGCTGACCCTTGGGCCGAACCACCGGCTCGCCTGATGCGCGGACGCTGCTGGCCCGTCCATGATAGCCGATCGGCACAAATTTATAGTTGGGGAGCAGCGGATTGTCGGGGCGGAACTGCTTGCCGACATTGGTGGCGTGATGGATGCCGACGTAGAAATCGGTGTAGTCGCCGATCGCGCAGGGCAGGTGCATCGTCGTCCGGTCCATCGGGATCAGCAGCGGCTGGACAGCGGCCTTGTGCTGCTCCTCCGACAATAGCTCCGACAGGCGCTTGCGGAGCGCGGTCGCGTCGGCCGGGCCATGGGCGAACCAGGCGTTGAGCGTCGAGAGACCGAGCGCAAGCTTCCAATGCTCGTCGACCATCCCCGCGTTGGCGAGCGCCTTCAGGTCCAGGATCATGTCGCCGATCGCGCACCCGATCCGGGCACTGTCATTCCCGACCGAAAACACGCCGAGTGGCAGGTTCTGGACGGGGAAGTCCGGATGCCCGTTGGCGCTTTCGACCCAGCTTTTGCGGGCTGGATCGTGGGTTTCGTCGATCTTGCTCATTTGGGAAGCTGCGCCTTCGGAAAATCGGCCCAGGCTTGGTCGTAATCGGGCTGGGCGCGGTCGAGCGCGAACTTCGTCGGCTTATAGGGCCAGCAGCTTTCGACCATGAATGCCATCGTCCCCTCGA
>CAMPIY010000178.1 GCA_946886645.1 uncultured Sphingomonas sp. | reverse complement strand
GTCGAGGCGGCGGGGGCGGCGGGGCCGCCTCGACCGGTGCCCGGCGCGGTGCCGAGAAGTTGGCACGAAGCGTCAGGCCGAAGGTCCGCGGCTCGGCCAGGAAGGTCGAGAAGATTTGGCGGCCGCCGGGGTAAGCCGGATCCTGGAAGGCCGATGTCGTCGCGCCTTCCTGGAACGGCGAGTTGAACGCGACCTGCTGATAATCCTTGTTGAGCAGGTTCTGCGCCCAAAGCTCGACCGACCAGCGATCTTCGGGGCCACGGATGCCGACGCGGGCATTGACCAGCGTGTAGGCCTCCTGGCTCTTCTGCGGGAACAGGTCGGAACCGGTGTTGTAGCCGCCCGTATAACGGGCATCGACATAGAAGAGACCGGACAGGCCGCTTCCGCCGATCGGCGGGGTCCAGGCCAGCGAACCGGTCGCGACGAACTTCGGCGCGTTGGAAAGCTGCTTGCCCGGCAGTCGACGGAGAGCCTGGTTCAGCGGCGTTCCATCATCCCGCCCGACCAGGTCGCCCCGATATTTGGTGCTGGCGTAGGTCAGGCCGGTGTTGATCCTGAGGTCATGCATCGGGCGGAACGACGCCTCCAGCTCGACGCCCTGGGACCGCACGCCATAGCCGACATCGCCCTTGTCGCAGGCGCCGGTGATGGACGCGGCCGGATCATAATTGCCGGCGGCGGGGAATTTGGACTGGTCCTCGTCGGCGCCACCAAGGTCGCCGGAGCAACCGTTGATGTTCTGGACGATGAACACCGTGCCGTCGAACGTGTTCAGCTGGAAATTCTTGAAGTCCTGCCGGAACAGCGAGACGTTGAACGTCACGCCGCGAGTGGAGAATTTCCCGCCCAGCTCGAACGCGTCGACGGTTTCCGGATCGAACTGAAGCGCGTCGACCAATGCCTGGGCGCCGCCGAGATCCGCGAAGCGGAAAATCGGGATCTTCAGCGCTGAACGGTCGAGGTTGAAGCCACCCGCCTTATACCCGCGCGAGAAGCTGGCGTAGAGCAGCAGATCGTCGGTCGGCTTGTAGGACAGCACGGCCGTGCCGGTGAGCTTATGCTCCTTGCGCTTGTCCTTGATCGTCACGCCGTCCAGCTCGGAGGTGCTGTTGCCCTGGCAGCTCAGGCCGGCAATCGCCGAAGCGGTCGCGAACAGCGGGCTAAGCGGGTTGAGTGCGCCAATCGCGTTCAAGGCGTTCTGGTTGTCGAGACAGGTCTGGTTGTCGTTGTTGAACTCCGCGTTCAGCTTCTTGCTTTCGTGGGTGTAACGCAGGCCGACCGTGACATCGAGCTTGTCGGTGACATGGAAGATGTTGTGGGTGAACAGCGCCCAGTTCTTGCTGTTCTGCTTGTAGATGTCGCCGGTGGCGCCGGTGTCGCTCATCGCTCCCAAACGATCGATGGCGGCAAGGATGGTCGGTCCCGCAAGACCGAACGCCGCCGATACGCCCGGACGCCCGAGCGGATTGATGCAGCTTGGCGAGGTCGGGCTGTAAACGCCCGACAGCGGGCTTCCGGTGATCAGGCGGCAGGTCGCGAACTGCCCATAATCCTCACCGAAGCGGAGCGAGTCCGCCAGCTTCAAATCTTCATTGGCGTAGTAGGCGCCGACCAGCCAGTCGAGCTTGTCGCCGAATGCCGATCCGTTCAGGCGCAGTTCCTGACTGAAGGTGTTGAACTTGCGATAGTTCGGGTCTTCGGCCTTGCGATAGAGAATATCGACCGTGCTGAAGTCGAAGTCGCCGTTCTGGTCCGACTTGTAGCGACGATAGCCGGTGATCGAGGTCAGCTTCGCGCCGCCGAGATCATAATCGACCTCAAGCGACACGCCGCCGTCGGTCGTCTTGCCCTTGTAGCTGCGGCCCGGGGTTACCCAGATGTCGCGGCTCCATCCGTTGTGGAACGCCTGCGGATCCTGACCCAGGTCGGTCAGCACGTTGATGATATTATTGCCGTCCGCCTGAAGCGGCGGGAACGGCGTCGACGGATTGTTCAGATCGCCGATATGATCGTTGATTTCATTGTCGACGTAAACGGCGCCGCAGCATTTTTCCTTTCGCCACGTATAGTCGCCGATCAGGCGGATGCTGAGCTGGTCGTTCGGCTCGTAAAGCAGCTGCCCGCGCGTGAACCAGCGGTTGCGGTTGTTGACGTCGGTATCGTTGGTGACGTCGTCGTAGAATCCGTCGCGCTTCACCCAGACGCCTTCCAGCCGGAAGGCCAGGTCGTCGCTGATCGGTCCGGTGATCCCGCCCGCCAGGCGGCGATAATCGAAATTGCCGATGGTCGCTTCGCCATAGCCGCCGAAGGTGAAGGACGGCTTCTTGGAGAAGATGTGCAGGATGCCGGCCGAAGCATTGCGGCCGAACAAAGTGCCCTGCGGTCCGCGAAGAACCTCGACCCGGTCGATCTCGCCAAGCTCGTTGAGGCCGATGCCCGAGCGCGAGCGGTAGACGCCGTCGATGAACACCGCGACCGAGCTTTCGAGGCCGGGGTTGTCGCCGACGGTGCCGATGCCGCGAATACGCGCCGAGCCGTTGGCTTCCGTGCTGGTCGACGAAACCAGGAGCGACGGAGCGAGCTGGTTGAGCGCGCGAATGTCGGTCGCGCCGCTGTTCTGCATCGCATCCGCATTGACCGCGGTGACCGCGATCGGAACATCCTGAAGCGCCTGGGCGCGGCCCTGGGCCGTGACGACGATGACATTGCCCTCGTCGGCCTCGGTCGAAGCGGCCTCGGTCGGCGATTCGGTTGCGGGCGTTGCCGCATCGGCGGCCGGCCCCTGATTGTCCTGGGCGATGGCGGGCGTCGACAACGCGATGACCCCGGCCGACAGCAGCCACATCGACTTGCGCATCATGATTCTCCCCTGTGAATGCTTCGTCGTTATTTTGACGAAAGAATTAATCCACCGGGACGGCGAGGGAAAGCGAGGCTCTGCAAACGGAGGGAAATCGCCGCAATTTGCGACACAAATGTCACATGACGCAGCGCACCATGAAAAAGGCGCGGCTGCCGTAGGGGCAAGTCGCGCCTCTTTGAACCGATTGGGTTAAGGGCTTATTTCGGCGAAATGACCATCAGCATTTGCCGGCCTTCCATGCGCGGATGAGCCTCGACCTTGGCCACCTCGGCCGTGTCTTCGGCAACGCGCTGAAGCACCGCCATGCCGAGCTGGTTGTGCGCCATTTCGCGGCCGCGGAAGCGAAGGGTGAGCTTCACCTTGTCGCCTTCCTCGATGAACTCGAAGACCTTTTTCATCTTGGTCTGATAATCATGGTCGTCGATGTTCGGACGCATTTTGATCTCCTTGATCTCCTGCGTCTTCTGCCGCTTGCGCTGCTCGTTGGCCTTTTTCTGCGCCTCATATTTGAAGCGGCCGATGTCGAGAAACTTCGCGACGGGCGGATCGGCGCCCGGGCTGATCTCGACCAGGTCGAGGCCCACTTCCTGCGCTTGTTCGAACGCTTCGCGCGTATACATTACGCCCAGATTTTCGCCATTTTCGTCGATCACCCTGACCTTCTGGGACTGGATGAACTGATTGTAGCGAGGGCCGGTGAATGCCGGTGGCGTCATCGATCGACGCTGATTGGGCGGTGGTATAACGCAATCTCCTAGAGTCGTGGTTGTGGGCGCGAAGTAAGGCTTCGCGGGCCATATGAAAAGAGCAGCAGGGCCAAAGCGCCCATTTTCGCTGCCGATGTGGCGGCGTGGCGTCAGTCGCGAAGGTCGGGCGGGACGGCTTCGGCGCTGAAGGCGGCGATGGCTTCGTCGAGGCTCATCACCTTCTGATGCTCGTCGCTGCCGAGGCGGCGGACGGCGACCGTGCCC
>CAMPIY010000177.1 GCA_946886645.1 uncultured Sphingomonas sp. | reverse complement strand
CCCCCGGCCCCTCCCCATCGAGGGGAGGGGAGATGACCATCCGCATCGCGATGTGGTCGGGGCCGAGGAACCTCTCCACCGCGATGATGCGCAGCTTCTCAAGCAGGGCGGACACCTTCGTTTGCGACGAGCCTTTCTACGGCTGCTTCCTGCAAGACACCGCCGCCGACCACCCGATGCGCGACGAGGTTATTGCTGCGATGGATTGCGACTGGCGAAGCGTGATGGACTCGCTGTCGGGCGAGGCGCCGGACGGATCGCCGATCTGGTACCAGAAGCATATGTGGCACCATATGACCGGACCGGTCGGCTACGACGATTTCGCCGGCTTTACCCATGCCTTCCTGATCCGCGAGCCCGAACGAATGATCGCCTCCTACTCAAAGAAGCGCGAGGCGGCGCGGTTCGAGGATTTCGGGCTCGAAAGGCAGGCGGAATTCTTCGAGCGTGAGGCCGACCGGCTGGGCAAAACGCCGCCGGTGATCGACGCCAACGACGTGCTCGCAAGCCCCGAAGGCATGCTGTCGAAACTGTGCGGGGCGCTTGGGATTGTGTGGGATCCGGCGATGCTCGGCTGGGCGCCGGGCCGGCGCGAAACCGACGGCGTCTGGGCCGAACATTGGTACGCCGCGGTCGAGGCAAGCACCGGCTTCAGCGTCCCGGAAACCGGGCCGGTCGACTTGCCGCCCGACACGCAACGCCTAGCCGACCGCTGCCGCCCTTATTACGAGCGGCTGGCGGCGCATCGCATCCGCGGCTGAGTTACTTCCGTTCGTAGGTGCCGGTGATTTGGGCCATCCCGATCTGGTGCCGCTGCGCCTCGGCCTCGACCTGCTCGACGGTGGCGTCGGCGGGAAGAGTTAGCCGGTCGACATCGAGTGCGTAAAGTTTGAACCGGTAATGATGAGGTCCGTGACCCTTGGGCGGGCACGGACCCTTGTAGCCGCTTGCGCCGAAGCTGTTGACCGCCTGCTTGCCCACTTGCTGCCCGCTCGGGATCGAGCGGGTGGTTGGCGGGATGTCATACACTCCCCAATGGAGAAATGTGCCGCTCGGCGCGTCGGGATCGTCCATCACCAGTGCAAGGCTCTTTGTCCCCGGCGGGGGCTCGTCCCAGCTTAGTGCCGGGGATTGATCGCCGCCGTCACAGCTATGCACGGCGGGGATCGATTGTCCGTCCTTAAAGTCGTCGCTGATTAGCGTGAATTTGGTCAGGGTCGCATTGTCCACCGCATCGCCTCCGCTTGTCAGGTTGGCCGAAGTGTCGCCCGCGCCGCAGTTCGCCAGTGCTGGCAAGAGGAAGAGCGGCGCGAGAATTCGCCACATGCCTTGCCAACGTGACCGTCGCTCGCCTGTTCCGCTACTCGGCCCGAATCGGCGATGTTCTGCCGGAACAAGGCGTTGACGCTGGGCGGCGTCGTAGCTATGTGGCCGGCCGTCCGCGCGACTGGCGTCACGTCTCGGTCGAAGCGGGCAAAGAGCTGAACATTGCTCAACATGCGCGTCGCCAGGCGGCCTTTCTGGCTGCCCAGGCTTCGCGCTTTTTCTGTTGGGCAAAGTAACCGCCGGGGCTTCCGGCATAGAAAGGTGAAGGGCTTCATGCCGACGATTAACCAGCTGATCCGCAAGGGTCGCGAACCGCAGAAGGCCAAGTCGAAGGTCCCTGCGATGGAGCAGAACCCGCAAAAGCGCGGCGTCTGCACCCGTGTCTATACGACCACCCCGAAGAAGCCGAACTCGGCGCTTCGCAAGGTGGCCAAGGTCCGCCTGACCAACCAGCGCGAAGTGATCAGCTACATTCCCGGCGAGGGCCACAACCTCCAGGAGCACAGCGTCGTGCTGATCCGCGGCGGCCGTGTCCGCGACCTTCCCGGCGTCCGCTATCACGTGCTTCGCGGGGTCCTCGATACCCAGGGGGTCAAGGACCGCAGGCAATCCCGCTCCAAGTACGGCGCCAAGCGTCCCAAATAATCACAGCTGAGTAAGCCCCGGAGGAATTCCGGATCAGGCTGAAGAGAAAGGAACAGCAGCATGTCTCGTCGTCGCCGCCCGGAAAAGCGTGAAATCCTTCCCGATCCCCGTTTCGGGGACATGGTCCTCTCCAAATTCATGAACAGCGTCATGCTCGACGGCAAGAAGTCGGTCGCCGAGGGCATCGTCTACGGCGCCCTAGACACCGTCGAGACCCGCCTCAAGAAGGACCCGATCCAGGTCTTTCATGATGCCCTCAACAACGTGAAGCCGGGCATCGAGGTCCGCTCCCGCCGGGTCGGCGGCGCGACCTATCAGGTGCCGGTCGAGGTCCGGCCGGAACGCGCCCAGGCGCTGGCCATCCGCTGGCTGATCACCGCCGCCCGAGCCCGCTCCGAAAAGACCATGTCGGGCCGCCTGTCGGGCGAGTTGATGGACGCGTCGCAGAACCGCGGCAACGCCGTGAAGAAGCGCGAGGACACGCACCGGATGGCCGAGGCGAACCGCGCCTTCAGCCACTACCGCTGGTAACAAACGCACCTATATCGCGGAGGTCCGGCAGCGCCGGCTTCCGGCATTTCTAAGGAACTCAAAATGGCCCGCAGCCATCCGCTCGAACGCTACCGCAACATCGGCATCATGGCGCACATCGATGCCGGCAAGACGACGACGACCGAGCGAATCCTCTACTACACCGGCAAGTCCTACAAGATCGGCGAGGTCCACGAGGGCTCGGCGACGATGGACTGGATGGAGCAGGAACAGGAGCGGGGGATCACCATCACTTCGGCGGCGACGACCACCTTCTGGAAGTCCGAGGACGGCCAGGGGCCCGAGCACCGGATCAACATCATCGACACTCCGGGCCACGTCGACTTCACCATCGAAGTCGAGCGCTCCTTGCGCGTCCTCGACGGCGCGGTTGCGGTGTTCGACGGAGTCGCCGGGGTCGAGCCGCAGTCGGAGACAGTTTGGCGGCAGGCCGACAAATATGGCGTCCCGCGGATGTGCTTCATCAACAAGCTCGATCGCACCGGCGCCGACTTTTATTATTGCGTGCAGTCGATCATCGACCGCCTCGGCGCGAAGCCGCTCGTCCTCTATCTGCCGATCGGCGCCGAGAGCGATCTCAAGGGCGTCGTCGACCTGGTCAACATGCGCGGCATCGTCTGGCGCGACGAATCGCTCGGCGCCGACTTCGACTATGTCGACATCCCCGCCGAGCTCGCCGACAAAGCCGCGGAATATCGCCACATGCTGCTCGAGACGGTCGTCGAGCAGGACGACGACGTGATGATGGCCTATCTCGACGGCGATCACCCGGACGCCGCCACTCTCAAGAAGCTGATCCGCAAGGGCACGCTCGCCCAGGCGTTCATCCCGATCGTCTGCGGCTCGGCGTTCAAGAACAAGGGCGTGCAGCCGCTGCTCGACGCGGTCGTCGACTATCTTCCGAGCCCGCTCGACATCCCCCCGATCAAGGGCCTGGTTCCGGACAGCGACAAAGAGGAAACCCGCCCGCCGAGCGACGACGCGCCGTTCTCCGCGCTGGCGTTCAAGATCATGAACGACCCGTTCGTCGGCTCGCTGACCTTCGCCCGGATCTATTCGGGCAAGCTCAGCAAGGGCGGAGTCCTCAACTCGGTCAAGGACCGCAAGGAAAAGATCGGCCGGATGCTGCTGATGCACGCCAACAGCCGCGAGGACATCGACGAGGCCTATGCCGGCGACATCGTTGCCATCGCGGGCCTCAAGGAAACGACGACCGGCGACACTTTATGTGCCGAGCGGGCGCCGATCATCCTCGAGCGGATGGAGTTTCCCGACCCGGTCATCGAGCTCAGCGTCGAGCCGAAGACCAAGGCCGACCAGGAGAAGATGG
>CAMPIY010000176.1 GCA_946886645.1 uncultured Sphingomonas sp. | reverse complement strand
GGCGGCGACGGAAACTGCAACTGCAACATGTGCCCCTACATGGCGCTCAACACGCTGGAGAAGCTCTACGTCGCCCTGCGCGACCTCGAGCCGCGCATCGAGATCGACGCCGACACGATGGCCAAGGCGCGGGTCCCGCTGGAGCGGATGCTGGAAATGGCCGGGCGCACGGTCGGGCAGGGCGATGTCGGCAAGCCCATCATCGACCAGCCCCGAAAAATCGACCCGAAAATCAGCGGGGACTAAGACCGCTCTTCGGGCGGGAAGTTGGCACGACCTGCATAAAATCGCGCCGTGCAAACTTCACCAACTTCGCCAGAAACGAACCGCGAATCTTCACCAATGTTCACGATGACCATGGGTCACGGCGATCGGGATTTTGCGGTTGCGTAGCATCACGTTGAGAAAGAGCGGCGGCACCCCTGACACGCGCTCTAGCCTGTAGGAAAGCGGAATCTGCAATGTCCGCTATGGGTGGAAAGCGGTCATTGGCTGGCCATTGTTGGAGGCTCAGCCTAACGTTGTGGCGAATTGGGGGATGGGTCGATGCGGCGCCAATTGCTTGTGCTTACTGGATCGTTGATGGCAGCTACTGCGGCTGCTCAGGAACGGCCTCCGCTAATCGACGCCGCCTCTGCATCGATGATCTCATCCGAAGCGTCGGGTACGGCAGCCAAGCGGACCGTTCAGTCCCTGTCACTTCATCATCGCATGCGCGGGTCCGAAGGCTATCGCCAGGCGGCCGAACTGATCCGCGACCAGCTTCGCGACTACGGCCTGGAAGAGGTCGAAATTATCAGCCTGCCAGCCGACGGGAAGACTTTCTACGGAACGCAGCGTGCGCGGCCAGCATGGAACGCCAGCTTCGCCGAACTATGGGAACAGCGTCGCAATCGCGGTACCTGGGCCGATGCAGAGCGGGTGGCATCGTGGAAGGACGAACCGATCACCCTGGCCCAGGATAGCATCAGCGGAAGTGCCAATGCCGACCTGGTCGACGTCGACACGGGCGCCTCGGATGCGGATTATGCGGGCAAGGACGTTCGCGGCAAGCTGGTCCTGGTCTCGGCCCAGCCTGAAGCGGTCGCCGGATTGGCGGTGCATCGATATGGCGCTGCCGGAATCGTCTCCTGGGCGCAGAATCAGAAACAGGGCTGGTGGGGTGACGATGAGAGCCTCATCCGCTGGGGACACCTCGACACTTGGACGGACCCAGCCTTCGCATTCATGGTGTCGCCGGCCCGTGCACATGAATGGCAGGAACGCCTCCGTCACGGCCAGCAGGTCCGGCTACGTGCCCATGTCGAGGCTGGGAGATCACCGGGATCCTATCTCATTCCCACCGCGGTCATTCCCGGCAAGGACCGCGCGCACGAGATCGTCTTTTCCTGCCACCTCGATCATCCGTCGCCGGGCGCCAATGACAATGCCAGCGGCTGTGCCGGTGAACTGGAAATCGCCCGGGTCCTGAACCGCCTGATTGCAGAAGGGAAGTTACCCAAGCCCGAACGGACAATCCGCTTCATCTGGCCATGCGAGGTGGAATGCACGATCTCGTTGCTCAATGCGCGGCCAGAGTTTGCCAGCCGTACGCTCGCCACCATCCACCTCGACATGATCGGGGGCGATACGGAAAAGACAAAGTCGATCCTCCGTGTCGAAGGCTCGCCTCCCAGCCTCCCGAGTTTCGTGGACGACGTGGCGTTTGCCATCGCCAAGTGGGTCAACGGCCAGTCGCTGACCTACGCGGATACCGGCGCCGCCGACTGGCCCCTGCTCGATCCCGAGGGAAGCAAGCGGCCACTGCAGGCGAAGGTCGGTGGCTTTACCGAAGGCAGCGATCACACGGTCTGGGCCGAAGGCAGCTGGAAGGTACCGGTCATCTATTTGGCCGACTGGCCGGACCGCTACATCCACACCCAGCGCGATATTCCGGAAAATCTCGACCCGACCAAACTCAAACGAGCGATCTTCATCGGTGCTAGTGCCGGATGGTATCTTGCCAACCTCGGTCAGAAGGACATCCCCGCGCTTGATCGGATGATGCATGCGGAACGGCTGGATCGCCACGCCGCCGAACTGCGCAGGACAGCTGCCATGGCGCCTGCGGACGTCGCCCTGGTCGAGCTTTATTCTCGAAATGCAGACGTCGCCGAAGCGCAGTCGTTATCACGATTTGGACTTCAAACGGCAAATGGTCCCGAGAGCGCAGGAGCGGCCATTTCTCGGGCCGCAGCGGTGCAAGGTTCGGCGGCTTTGATCTATCGGCGAAAGGCTGATCCGAAGGGGCCGATGAACGGTTTCGGCTATTCCTGGCTGGACGACCAGCTCGAAAGGAAGGGCCTGCCACGGCCGGCCCTGCTGGACCGGACCGGGCCGGGCGACGCGGCAAGCTTCGCGTATGAGGCGCTGAACCTGGTCGACGGGAGTCGCAACGTTCAGGAAATCCGCGACTTCCTGTCCGCAACCATCGCCCCGGTTCCCGTTGAGGACGTCGCGGAATTTCTCGAGACCCTGGACAAGGTCGGCATCCTTGAGGGGCTGGCAGGCAATATCAGGTAGGCGACCGCCTCAAGGAAGTCAGCGGAACAGGCGACACCTTCCAATGCGCTCGCAAGCTTCGGTGAGACCCCTCCGTTTGCGCCGATGGCGCTGCGGGCTGGCAGCTTACCGGTTGGAAAATAGGGAACCTAGATCGAGTTGAAGGCGGACCACTTGCTCATGTCTGAAAGCATGACGGTGCATTTCACGACGTCGGCAAAGCCAAGCCCTCGCTCCTTGAGGACCGCCCCGACATTTTCCATCGACTGCCGCGCTTGAGCCTCGAACCCGTCTTTCAGCTGTCCATCGACGTCCCCGGTCTGCCCTGCCAGATAGAGCATGTCTCCAACTCTGACTGCATTCGCATACGGAGCGGGCACACCGCCGCTCGTCGGAGCGGGAAAATATTCAACGATGGGTCTATCCGGCGGAGCCGCCCCCGCGCTGGCGCTCAAGAACAGAACAGCTGTTGCTATGCTCCTCATTTGACTATCTCCAGCCTACCGCAGTTCAGCGAGTTTCAAGCAAGTTGCTAATGGCCGCAATGGGTCGATTCCGGCCATTCGATCCTACGGCCGCTCCGCCGCCTCCATCTCGATCGTCTTCGTATGCGGGTGGTGTTTGTCGAGGTGGCGTTTGACGATCCTCAAATTCCGCGTGTTCGAACGGAAGAAGAAGTCGGGCACCGCGCCGATCCAGGGGATCAGGCCGAGCAGCATGTCGAAGCCGATATTGCCGCCCATCCGCACCATCGTCCATTTCGACATACCGAGGTTACGGGCTTCCCAGGCGATGTAGCTGCCGAGCGCCGCCGCGCTGATCGTGCCGACGCCGGGGATCAGGTCGAGGATCACGTCGAGGCCGACCGGCTTGTTAATGCCGGGAATGACGAACATCCGCTCGAGGATTTTCTCCATTCCCTCGATTCTCTGCCGCACCGATGCGGGATCGGACGCCATCGACGGGAATTCGCGCCGCATCTTCGGGGTCGGTTCGATGATGTCGGTCATGGCGTGTCCCCGCTGATTCGTGTGTCGGCCAATCCCACCAACGTGTGACGGGCGAAGGGGTTCTCGGCGAACCCCGGCGCGCGCCCCGAAACGAGCGACCAGCGGATCGGGGCCGCGATGGGGAAGAAGAGCTGGGCATCGTCCATCATCCTCGCCGCTTCGATGAACAAAGCGGCGCGCTGGTCCGCGATCGGGGCCGCGCGGGCCGATGCCAGCAGCTCCTCGACATCCTCGACACAGATGGGCGCGACGCCGCAGCGGAACCGGCGGAGGAACCAGGCCGGCGAGGAGGAGGGTGCAACCTCGTC
>CAMPIY010000175.1 GCA_946886645.1 uncultured Sphingomonas sp. | reverse complement strand
GAGGCACCGGGCAACAGAAGCCTCCCACCTTTCCTTCATAACCGGAGCCGCTTGCGGGCAGCGATTTCCCGGCGCAGGTTGCGCATCCGGAACAATGGGGGAAATCGAATGAGCCTGACCCGCGCGCTGATCGCCTTGTCGATCGCCTCTTCTCCAGCTGCCCTGGCGGCCGCCCCGGTTCCCGTCGAACAGCTGATGAAACCTCCGGCCAACGCCGCCCATTACCTTGTCGTGTCAGACGCGGGCAAGCACGGCGACGAATGGGTATGGACCCTGCCCGACGGCAGCATCGCCTATCGCGAATCCATCCTCCTCCGCGGGCTCGTATTCGAAATCGACCAGGTCATCCATCTGGGTAAGGACGGCATGCCCGACCGCGTCGAAGTGCGAGGCGTGACGCCCAGCGGCGATGCCGCGGAAACATTCTCTGTCGCCGAAGGGCTGGCCAGGTGGAAAAGCCCTGTGGACGAGGGGCATGCCCCTTACCAGTCGCCGGCCTATTACGTCACCCAGGGCGGCACCTTCCTGGCCGGCGACCTGCAGGTGGCAAAGCTGGCAGCGGCCGGCCCGAAAGGTCTCGCGCTGCTGCCGTCCGGCAAGGGCATGCTCGAGCAAGGGCCGAGCGTGACCGTGACCGGCCCCGGCGGTTCCAAGGTGGTCAAGCTCCATTTCATCACAGGGATCAGCCAGACGCCGCAGCCGGTTTGGCTGGACGAACGGGGAAAATATTTCGGAACGGTCGCCGGTCTCGGACTGCTCCCGGCAGGCTATGAGGGGAACCTCAAGGCGCTGGAGCTGGCCCAGAACGAGGCGATTGCGGCGCAGGCACCTGCGATCGCCAAGCGTTTTATGAGTGCGGAGGCGCGGAAGCCCTTCGTCATCCGCGACGTGAAGCTCTACGACGCCGACAACAGACGCTTCCTCACCAACCAGAATGTTGCGGTCATCGGCAACAAGATCGTGGCCGTCGGTTCGTCGGTAAAGATCGGCAAGGGCATTCGGGTCATCGAGGGCAAGGGCAAGACGCTCGTCCCGGGCCTGTGGGACAGCCATATGCACCTGTCCGACGATTACGGGGCGCTGAGCGAGGTGGCGATCGGCGTTACCTCGGTGCGCAATCCTGGCGGACCGATGGAATTGGCCATCAGCCAGCGTGAGCGGCGCGCCAGCGGCACGCTACTGGCCCCGGAGGCCTTCAGCTCGATCATTGTCGATGGAAAGGGGCCACTGTCCGCCCAGGGCAGCACGGTCGTTTCGAGCGAGGCCGAGGCGATTGCGGCAGTGCGCAAGATCAAGGAAGCCGGGCTGACCGCCGTCAAATTCTATACGTCGATGAATCCGGCGTGGATCAAGCCGGCTGCAGATGAGGCACACCGACTGGGCCTACACGTCCACGGACATATCCCGGCGGGCATGCGGACGACGGACGCGATCAATGCTGGCTATGATGAAATCACTCACATCTATTTCGCGACCATGGATGTGATGCCGGACGAAGTTGTCGCCAAATCCAACGGCCTGATGCGTTTATTGGGCCCGGGCAAATATTTTAAAGACGTAAAGTTTGATGATCCTAAAATGAAGACTTTGATCGCCACCATGGTCGAAAAGAAGATCGCGGTGGATCCGACGCTGGTTGTGGTCGAAAGCGTGTTGACCAACGAAGCCGGTCAGGTCAGCCCATCCTACACGCCCTATCTGGGAACCCTGCCTCCCGCCACCGAGCGTGGCTTCAAATCGGGCGGATTGCCGCTGCCCGAAGGCACGACGCGCGCCGATGTGAAGCAAAGCTTTCGTCACATGGTCGACTATGTCGTCACCATGTACCGCGCGGGTGTCCCGATCGTAGCGGGGACCGACGGACAGGGCATTGAGCTCATCCGTGAGCTGGAACTTTACGTCGAGGGCGGGCTGACGCCTGCCGAGGCGCTGACCACCGCGACCATCGGCGCCGCGCGGAACGTCAAGGCGGACGGCCGCACGGGATCGATCGCGGTTGGCAAAGAAGCCGATTTGCTGCTGGTCGATGGCGATGTCGAGGCCGACATCGGCAATCTGCGTCATGTCGACACGGTGGTCATGGATGGCGTGGTGATGGACGGTGCTGCCCTTCGAAAGGCGGCTGGCTTCAGCGGGATGCCGAAATAGGGGATTGAAGATGGGGGCTTTTGGCAAGTTTTTCGTCGCGGTGGCGGCGCCATTGGCGCTTGGCGGCTGCTTGTGGGGGCCGGGCAAGTTCACGTCGGACCTGGCGCTTCGGAAGAACGGCACCTTCACGCTCGATTATCGCGGCGAGATCATGCTGCAGATGCCGGACGACAAGGGTTCGCCGCCTGCGCCGTGGGATGCGGGCATGGCGCGCTGCTACACCGACGGTCGAACCGAGATCGCGGCCACGGAAATCGCCCTTGAGCCGGACGGCGAAGGGGAAGCTGAAGCTGCCAATGACGAGAAGCGCGCCTGCACTGCCGCCGAGACAGCAAAACTGAAAGCGCAGTATGAAAAGGAAAGCGCGGAGAAAATCGAGCAACGGCGCAAAGAGTCCGACAATGTCGCGAAGATGCTGGGCCTTCCGACCACGGACGATGAATCGAACCGCCGCTTCGCCGCCAACCTGATGAAATACCAGGGCTGGCGGTCGGTGACCTACAAGGGCAAGGGCCTGTTCGACGTCGACTATCATTTCGAGGGCCGTGTCGGGCAGGACTATGTTTTCCCCATGATGCCGGAATCCGACATCGTCATCCCGTTCGTCAGCATCAGGAAGCGCACCGACGGATCGGTAATGGCCACGGCGCCCGCGCTGACCGGCGGGCAGGGACCGTTCGGCGCTCGCGCGAAGATGATGGGCCTGCCGAACAAGGGCGAAGGCCCGCCCTCGCGAGCCGAAGGCCGGTTCACCATCACGACGGACGGCGAAATCCTGACCAACAACAGCGAGGACGGACCGGTTGCCGTGCCTTCGGGGAAATCGGTTCGCTGGGACGTCAGCCCCGCGTCGAGCAAAATCCCCGAAATGCTGGTCCGGCTCTAGCGCTTCTTCAGTTCGTCGCGGATTTCGGTGAGCAGGTCGACTTCGGTCGGCCCGGCCGCTTCCTCGCTTTTCTTCATCATCTTGTTGGCGCTGCGCACCAGCAGGAAGATGATGAACGCCAAAATCAGGAAGTTGATCACGACGGTGAGGAACTGGCCCCAGCCGAGGACCGGCACGCCGGCTGCCTTCAACTCGGCATAGTTGGCGGGATTGCCCGCAAAGGTGTCGGGAATCGGTCCCAAGGCGATGAAATGACTGCTGAAATCCAGTCCGCCGAAGATCGCGCCGACGATCGGCATGATGATGTCGCCGGTCAGGCTGGTGGCGATGGTGCCGAAAGCTGCGCCGATGATGACGGCAACCGCCAGATCAAGCACATTTCCCTTGGCGATAAAGGCTTTGAATTCGCTGAGCATCGGCGATCCTTCCTTGCGTCGTGAAGCCGACAGACTGGCTCGTTTCGCGGGCGATTGAAAGGGGCAGGGGACTGTCCTACCTATCTAAGCCACTGTGGCCCACAAAGGGGGACTTTGATATGACCGCACTTCGCCGTTTCGGACTCCTGGCACCGCTCGCTGCCTTCAGCCTGGCCGGTTGCGGCCTCAATTCGGTCCCGACGGCCGAGGAGAACGTCAACGCCAAATGGGCCAATGTTCAGAGCGAGTATCAGCGCCGCTCCGACCTCATTCCCAACCTGGTCGCCACCGTGAAGGGTTATGCCCAGCAGGAAAGCAAGGTGCTGATCGAGGTGACGCAGGCGCGCGCCGATGCGGGCAAGGTGACGCTGAGCGCCGCCGACCTCGACGATCCGGCGAAGGTTCGCGCCTTCAACGACGCGCAGAACCGCCTGACCCAGGCGATCATCCCGCTCCAGCGGCTGCAGGAAGCCTATCCGGACCTGAAGTCGAACCAGAATTT
>CAMPIY010000174.1 GCA_946886645.1 uncultured Sphingomonas sp. | reverse complement strand
GGCGGGCAGGAATTCGGCATCCTGCTCGGCGCTTCCTACAACAAGCGCCTCTATCGCGATCAGACGGCCTTCAATTTCGGCTTCAACGATTTCAGCAATGCGGCGACGAACAACCAGAATGTGCTGATTCCCGACACCGTCGGCGCGCTGATCACAGACGGCAACCGGATCCGACCGGCCGTCAACGCCTCGCTGCAATGGCGGCCGAGCCCGGATGTCGAATTCTGGGCCGACGGTCTGTTCACCGGCTATCGCAACGATTTCGACGTAAACTTCTTCGTCGGCCTCCCCAAAGCCGGCAACGTCACGGAGGTGTCCCTGCAGGACGGCACGGTCGAGGTCCCTCGGGCAGCCGGCACCGTGACTCGCCCGGTCGCCGGAGCGATCACGACGCGCGACAATTTCACGATCACCAGCAAGCAGGCGTTTGAGCAGAAGACCGACGGCTATCAGTTCGCGTCCGGAGCCAAGTTCAACACCGGCCCGGCGGTGCTCAGCACGGAAGTCAGCTATAGCGACAGCACTGTCGCCAGCACGTCCTATATCGTCGACGCGAATTTCATCGTTCCGCGCATCGACTACGCTTTCAACGTCGACGGCACGCCGCACATCACCGCGCTCAACGCGGACGGATCGGCCTACGATCTCAGCGACCCCGCGAACCTCAATCTCTTCGCGCTGTTCGACCAGAACAACCTTGCCACGAGCAAGCAAATCGCGGGCCGTGCCGATCTCTTGTACGAGGCCGACGGCGGAGCGCTCAGAAGCATCCAGGTGGGCGTTCGCCTGGCTCGCCGTTCGGGCCATTCGGACGGTACCGGCGAGAATCGTTTCGGGCTGAGCGGCGCCGGAACGGATTATCCGGGCTTCGGCGTGCCGGGGCCGACCGACATCCTCGGCGGAATCGTCGGCGTGGACGGCTTCGCCCTGCCGAGCACCGAATTCATTCGGGAAAACATCGACCAGCTGCGCGCCATCGCCGGACGGCCTTCCGGACCGCCCGCCTTTGCGCCGGCGCTATCCTTCGACCTCGTCGAGAGGAATTATGCCGGCTATGGGCAGGCCCGGTTCGACTTCATCGATGCCGGCGTCCCGCTCGAGATGCTGCTGGGCGCGCGCATCGTCAGCTTCGACACCGCTCTCGACGCTACGCTGGTCACCACCACCGCAGCCGGCACCGTTCTCACGCCGATCAGCGACGATCGCAGCGAACTCCATGTGCTGCCCAGCCTGACGATGAAGCTTAGGCCGGCCGACGATTTCGTCGTTCGCTTCGTGGCCGGCAAGTCGATCACCGTGCCCGAGTTCGGCCAGCTCAACCCGGCGACCAACATCGCTCCGCTCGGCGCCACCGGCAACTCGTCGACATTCGGCTCGGGCAGCGGCGGCAATCCCAACCTGCGGTCGATCGAGACCATCAACTTCGATGGCACGCTCGAATGGTATTTCAGCCCGACCGGTTCGGTCACGCTGTCGGCCTTCTATCGCAAGCTCGACGGCTACGTCCAGACGTACTCCGACGTGGAATTCTTCCCGACCGGCCCGGGCGGGGCCCTGCAAAGCTATCAGATCTCCCGTCCGCGCAACACCGAGGATGGAACGTTGAAGGGCATCGAAGTCGGCTACCAGCAGTTCTTCGACTTCCTTCCGGGGGCGCTGAGTGGTTTCGGAGCCCAGGCGAACTTCACCATCGCCGACGGTGAGGTGGAAAGGCCCCGTGTTGCCGGCCAGCCGACGGCGATGCAGCCGATTACGCCCGTGTCGAAGTATTCCTACAATCTCGTGGGAATGTACGAGAAATACGGGTTCTCTGCCCGCCTGGCATACAACTGGCGGAGCAAGTACACCGACTTCTTCGCCGTCGGAATTCCGGGCGGTTTCAACGAAACGTCCCCGGTGGCCTTCCTCGACTTTTCGGCCAGCTATGACGTGACGCCGCAAATCACGGTGTCGGTTGACGCGACCAACTTGCTCAACGAGACCTATCGCGATCTGTTCGGCGAATTTCCCATCACGCCACGCGATACCCGCCAATACGACCGGACCTTCAGCACGGGGGTCCGCTTCCGCTTCTGACGAGGGAGACGATGTCGAGCGTACGCAGACTGTTCGGGTTCCTCGCCGCAGCCATGGGGGTGGCGGTAATGGCCATGCCGGCTGCCGCCGGCGGCGAGGACCCGCCCGGGCTGGCGCTCGAAGGCGACCTGGTCCCGGTCCACGATCCCGCGGTCATCCGCGCGGGCGACACCTATTTCCTGTTCGCGACCGGGCAGGCCAAGGATCCCACCGGTATGGTGCCGGTTCGCATCTCGACGGATCTCAAGCGCTGGACGTGGAAAGGCGCTGTCTTCCCGACAATTCCCGAATGGGCTGCGAAGGACATCGAGGGCACGCGCGGGATCTGGGCCCCCGACATTTCCTACTCCAACGGCGAATACCGCCTCTATTACTCGATCTCGACCTTCGGCAAGAACCGCTCTGCGATCGGGCTCGCGGTCGCGACCGAGCTCGATCCGGAGGCTCCGGCGAGCGGCTGGACCGACCGCGGCAAAGTATTCGAATCGACTTTCCGCGACGATTTCAACGCAATCGATCCCAATGTCTTCGACGATGCCGAAGGCCGCCAGTGGATGGTGTTCGGCAGCTTCTGGACCGGGATCAAGATGATCCGCCTCGATCCCGCGACGGGCATGCGCTCGGCCGAAGATGACAAGATCTACTCGGTCGCGCGGCGGCGCAATCCGGGCGCGGTGGAAGCGCCGTTCGTGATCCGGCGCAATGGCTATTACTATCTGTTCGCCTCGTTCGATTTCTGCTGCCGCGGCGCAAAAAGCACCTATTTCACCGTCGTCGGCCGGTCCAAATCGCCGACCGGCCCGTACGAGGACCGCGACGGCAAGGCCATGATGGATGGCGGCGGCTTCCCGGTCCTCCACGCCAGCCTCGACGAGACAGGCCGCTTCGTCGGCCCCGGCCATCCGGCGATCCTGGCAGCCGATGGGCAGCACTACATCGTCTATCACGCTTACGACACGCAGAACGACGGGGCACCCACGTTGCGCATCCAACCGCTTGGCTGGACCGCCGACGACTGGCCCGTGGCACTATAACCTCGGCCGCGTTCGGCCCCTAACCCGCCGCCACTTTCGGACGGCCGCCCTTGCTTCCTTTGCGCGTACGCGCGTGGGTCGTATCGAGGAAAGCCATGTCGACCAGTTCGGCCATTGCCCGGCGGGCTCCTTCGGGATCGCCCGCGGCTATCGCGTCGTAGACGCGCTGGTGATCGGGAACGGGATCGCGCTGCAGCGGGCTATTGCGCTGCTTAAAGATGGTCGTCCAGGTGATCGCCGCGCCGACGCTGGTGGTGAGCGAGGCAAGGAAGGGATTGTCCGTGGCTTCGAGCAGCGCGGAATGGAACTTCTGGTCCGCGATCCGGCCTTCTTCTGCCGCGAGCGTATGTTCGGCCATGCCCTGGAGCCCTTCGGCCATCCGGTCGAGCTGGTCCTGGCTGCGCCGCTTGGCGGCCAGCGCGGCCGCTTCGGGCTCGAAGATCTTGCGCAGCTCGAACAGGCTGGCAAGCAGGTGGTCATCGGGCTCGAACTCGAAGATCCACGACAGCACGTCGGGGTCGAGCAAGTGCCATTTCGCCCGGTCGCTCACCCGGGTACCGGCGCGTGGCCGGGACTCGACGAGTCCCTTGGCTGCCAGGATGCGCAGCGCCTCACGATAGGCCGTGCGCGAGACATGGAGCCGGTCGCTCGCCGCGACTTCATTGCTCAGCACCTCGCCCGGGCGATAGCGGCCGGACACGATCAATATGCCCAGGTCACGCGCAATCGTGCCGTGCAGCCGCAGCGACTTGCGGCGGGCGCGGGCGTCGGGCGCCTTCTTGCCGGGTGTGGAAGCCATGTCCGGGACCTTTAGCGTTCCTGCGCCATTAGACAATCACGCCGGCCGCGT
>CAMPIY010000173.1 GCA_946886645.1 uncultured Sphingomonas sp. | reverse complement strand
GCGCGGCGTTCGGGCGGAATACCGGCGGCCTGGCAGGCGCGCTCGATCTTCTGCGCCAATGCCTTGAGCTGATCCTTCGGAGCGACGCCGGCCCACAAGGCACCTCCTCGGCGCTGATCGAAACGGCCGATGCCCTTGAGAACCAGCGAGAATTTTTCGAAGTGGATGCGTTCCAGCTCGGCCGCAATATCCTCGGCGACCGGCCGCTCAACCTCGCCGATAAAACGCAACGTCAGGTGCAGCTGGTCGTCGCCCTGCCAGCGCAGGTCCGGGACCCCCTGCATCAGGTCGAGCAGTTGGTCTCTGATGCGTTCCGGCGGCCGGACCGCGACGAACAGGCGATGCATGATGCATGCGCTAAACCACCATTCGTCGAAGCGCGACCGGTTTTCCTTGAACAGCGCGCGAACATTTCCGATATTGGGCCCTATTCGGGGATGTGTCGTTGAGGCCCCCCAGAAGAGGAGAGAGAATGCAGAACCAGTTCGACCCGCGCACGACGACAGGAGGGTACGATCCGGCCGTGTCGGTCGGCGTTCCGCGCGCCGCACGCGACGCGGGCCTCCGGTCCTACATGCTCAAGGTTTACAACTATATGGCGTCGGGCGTGTTGCTGACCGGCGTCGTCGCGATGTTGTTCGCGCCTTATGCACGTGACGTGCTGATCAATGCCAACGGGACCGGGCTTTCCGGCCTCGGCTGGCTGATCACCTTCGCGCCGCTGGGTTTCGTCTTCGCGATGAGCTTCGGCATCAACCGGATGCAGACCTCGACGTTGCAGATGCTGTTCTGGGCATTCGCGGCGGTGATGGGCCTAAGCATGTCGACGATCTTCATCGTCTACACCGGCGTGTCGATTGCGCAGACATTCTTCGCGGTGACCGCGGCATTCCTGGGCCTCAGCCTGTGGGGCTATACGACCAAGAAGGATTTGTCGGGCTTCGGCACCTTCCTGATCATGGGCGTCGTCGGCCTGCTGGTGGCGATGGTCATCAACATCTTCCTGCAGTCGAGCGCCATGGCGCTGGCGATCAGCGCGATCGGCGTCCTGCTGTTCGCAGGGCTCACCGCCTATGACACGCAGAAGATCAAGTCGATGTATGCCTATGTCGCGGGCACGGACATGATGGGCAAGTCGATCGTGATGGGCGCCCTGACGCTCTACCTCGACTTCATCAACATGTTCCAGTTCCTGCTCAGCTTCATGGGCAACCGCGAGTAAGCGGTCCGTAGCGGAAAAAGAGAGGCCCGGCGGGAAACTGCCGGGCCTTTTTCTATGCCAGGTGTCGTTTGAAGAAACGGATGGTGCGGCCCCAGGCCAGGTCGGCGGCCGGCTTGTCATAGCGTTCGGCGGACGTATCATTGTTGAAGGCGTGGTTGACGCCGTCATAGCCGTGATAGGCGACGGACTTGCCCGCCTGCCGGAGCGCGGCGATCCAGGGGAAGGCGGTTTCCGCGACGCGCTTGTCGAGGCCCGCCAGGTGAATCATCAGCGGGGCCTGGACCTTGGTCGCTTCGGACGGAGCGGGGGCGGGGCCGTAATAGGAGACGCCCGCGTCCAATCCCTTGCCGGCCGCCACCGCGACCCGGTCGACGAAGGCGCCGCCCCAGCAGAAACCGACAATCCCCGCCTTGCCGTTGGTCTTCTTGTCCTTCTTCAGCCGGGAGATGAGGTCGACCGCCTGCGCGACCGATTGGCCGAGATCGAGCTTGCCGATTGCGTCGCGCGCCGCATCCTCGTTGGCGGGGGTGCCGCCTGAGGGTGTCAGCATATCAGGAGCGACGGCCATGAAGCCTTCGAGCGCCATTCGCCGCGCGACATCCTCGATATGCGCGTTGAGACCGCGATTTTCGTGGATGACGACCACGATGGGCGGCCGCTTCGCGCCTTTGCGGACCGCAACATAGCCCTTGAGTGGGTTACCTGCGACCAATTCACCCTCCCGGGTGACGAGGCGCTTGTCGTTCGCCGGGACGATCGTCGCGGCAGCCGGGCTGGCGGCGATGGTGGCGATCAACGAGGTCGCGGCGGCGGCGCCACCCGCGATCACGGTCATCCGCGCGAAGAAATCGCGGCGGTCCATGCCTTCGTGAGTGAAACGGTCGTAAAGCGCGATCGCTTGCTGAAGCTGTTCGCTGTTCACGAGGACCCTCCTGCTGCCGCGAGACGGCAACCCACGTGCCCGCCGTCCAGTTCCGTCAACCCGCCGCCTGGATTTCCGCGATTAGCCGATTGTCGATGTCCTTGCCGCGCTTGTAAGCCTCGCGCTGCGACAGCAAATCCGCATAGGCGACGAAGCTGTCGATCTTCGGCAAAGTCCCGAACTGTGTGCCCCACATCACCTGGCTGCCGACGTAGACGTCGACGGCGGTGAACCGGTCGCCGCAGACATAATTGCGCGATTTCAGATGGTCGGCCAGCGTGTTTACCGCCAGGTCGTAATGGCCATAGCCGAACATCCGCTGCCGTTCCTCGGTCGGCTCGAAGCCTGCCGCCTTGTTGGTGACGGCCTGCTCGAGCGGCCCGGCACCAAAGAAGAACCAGCGATAATAATCCGCCTTCTCGGCTTCGCGCGGTGCAAGGCCGGCTTCCGGAAACACATCGGCCAGATAGGCGCAGATCGCCGCGCACTCGGTGACGACGCGGCCATGATGGACGATCGCCGGCACCTTCATCATAGGGTTGATCGCGCGATATTCGTCGCCCTTCATCGACGAGGCATAGTCCAGGATTTCCGCGTCATATGGGGCGCCCACCTCCTCCAGCATCCAGCGGATGATCTGCCCCCGGCTCATCGGGTTGGTGTAGAAGGTTAGTTCCGCCATCGTTTGCCTCCAGGAATCGACAATATGACATAGCAAGTCCGGAACATAAAAAGAACAGACGATTCGCGCTGGAAGCGGCCCGGCGGCAGAGAAAGGGCCGGCCGCTGGCTTGCCGCTGGGTTAATCGATATCTATAATCAGGATTTAACAATCCATGGGTATTTCGATAGTGCTCCGTCACCTGGCCATGGCTGTCCTTTTTCTGGGCATCTCGTTCGCACCCGCCGCCGCGACTCAGCAGCCGGTGGACCCGGAAGAAGTCATCGTAAGGGGCAAGATCCCCGATCCCGACAAGAAAGTCTGCAAGACCGAGCCGTCGACCGGATCGATCATCCCCCGGCGCGTCTGCCGGCCGAAGTGGCAATGGGAGCTGATGCGTCAGCGGGCCATCGCGGCCCTGGAACAACTGGATCGAGAGCGACGCGCGCGCCAGCACGTGAACGACATGCGGGAAAATCAATAAGCTTTTCGGCGAGATCAGAAAGCTTCGTCGAGCATATCGAGCAGTGTTTTTAGCGCCTCGATCCTGACCGCGCCCCGGCCGACGCGGCCATAGTGGCGCTCCTCCACCAGGGTCAGCCGGCCCCGCCGCGCGCAGGCCATGAACACCAGTCCTTCCTCGTCGCCCGGCCCGCCAGGTCCCGCGAAGCCGGTTACCGACAGTGCGATGTCGGCCCTGGAGCGGTCGAGCGCGCCGTCGGCCATGGCCCGGGCGACGTCGGCGTTCACCGCCTCATTCTCGTCCACCTTGTCGGCCGACAGTCCGAGCAGCTCCTTCTTGGCCTCGCCGCTATACGTCACGAACCCGCGTTCAAAGCCTCGCCCGCACCCCTCGATGTCGGTCAGCAGCGACGCCAGCAGCCCGCCTGTGCAACTCTCTGCCGTGGTCACGCAGAGATTCTCCTCGCACAGCCGGCGCATGACCCGCTCGGCATGCTCGTCCAGTTCCCTGGGAAGGGCCGGCTCGAGCGTTTCGCTCATCCCCGCTCACCGGGCCTTGCCGGCGCCTGAGAGCCGCCGCGCTCGTCCGCCGTCTGATCGCGGGTGGCGCGGAATTCGCTGTCCTCGCTCCAATTGGGCCAGGCGTTTGAATTCGCCAGGTCGCGGCCCACCGCGTGAAGCAGCGTAGCGTCCGCGGCTATGCCGT
>CAMPIY010000172.1 GCA_946886645.1 uncultured Sphingomonas sp. | reverse complement strand
CCGTGCCGCTCCGGATCGGCCTTGAAGCTGGGCAGGTTGACGATCGTATATTCCGGCTCGAAACCCGCCAGCTCGTCAGCCTTTGGCCGCACCAGCAGCGTGCGAACGAACAGATTGTGCCAGGCCAACTGGGTGATGACGCGCACGTTCACGCGATATTCGGGCTGGCTTCCACCGTAGAGGTCGGCGACGAAAAGCTCTTCCTGGCCCTTGAGCGCAGCCATGAAATCGGCCTTGAGGTTCGCCCAGTGCTCGCCCGACATCTCCTGGTTGATCTTGCCCCAGTTGATCGTGTCTTCGGTCGTCGCGTCACGGACGACGAACTTGTCCTTCACGCTGCGGCCGGTGAATTTGCCGGTGTCCACCAGCAGCGCACCGTCTTTCGTCAGCTGCCCCTCGCCGCGCGCAACGGCCTGTTCGACCAGCGGCGCGGTGGTCAGGTTCCAGTGGATCGTGGCTCCCGTTTGTATTCCCTGTGCATCCAGCCGGTGCGCGGGGGTCCGCTCGCTCACGTCGATTCTCCCAGAAATTTCAACGAGGACGGTCGTTTAGAACGCCCCCATATGCCTATGCGACGGGCCTATACATAGGGCGCGGGTTTCGGTCAAAGCGGCCCGGCCCGCCCTTGTTTCGCTTCGCGCCGCTGGCTATCGCATCTGCCGGGCCTTTAGGAGCTGGCATGAGCCAAGTGATCGCGCTCGTCGACGACGACCGCAACATCCTGACATCGGTGTCGATCGCGCTGCAGGCCGAGGGCTTCCTGACCCGCGTCTACACGGATGGACAGGCGGCGCTGAAGGCGTTCGCTGACAACCCGCCGGACCTAGGCGTGTTCGACATCAAGATGCCGCAGATGGACGGGATGGAGCTGCTCCGCCGGGTGCGCGAAACCAGCGCAATGCCGGTCATCTTTCTGACCTCAAAGGACGATGAGCTCGACGAAGCTCTTGGCCTCGCGATGGGCGCGGACGATTATATTTCCAAGCCCTTCTCCCAACGGCTGCTGATCGCCCGCATCCGCGCCCTGCTCCGCCGGCAGGATCTGGCGCGCGGTGCCGGTGCCGCCGTGTCCGATTCCGCAGATGCGGAAACGCCCCTGATCGAACGCGGACGGCTCGTCATGGACCCGGCCCGTCACAAGGTGCTGTGGGATGGCAAGGACGTCACCCTGACGGTGACCGAATTCCTGATCCTCGAGGCGCTGGCGCAGCGGCCCGGCGTGGTGAAGTCGCGGAACCAGTTGCTCGACGTCGCCTATCAGGACGATGTCTATGTCGACGACCGGACGATCGACAGCCACATCAAGCGCATCCGGCGCAAGTTCCGCACCGTCGATTCCGAATTCGATGCAATCGAGACCCTGTATGGCGTCGGATACCGGTTCGGAGAAGAATAGCGAGGAGGACCTCGTCCTGACCTGGTCGGGACGATGGACCCTGTCTCACCGCATTCTTGCGGTGAACGTCCTGACGCTCGTCCTCGTCCTGCTCGCGATCGTCTATCTCGACAGCTATCGCAACCGGCTGGAGAAGGAGCGGGTTCACAAGGTCGAGGCCGAGGCGACCATGGCGGCGACGGCCTTGCCGGACGTGGTGCCAGCGCTGCGCGAGAAGCTGCTGGCGGACCTCGGCAACCGGAACAGGACTCGCATCCGCGTCTATGACCCCAGCGGACAGCTTCAATATGACAGCTGGCGCCAGACCGGTCCGACCTACCGACTGCGCGATCCGACAACGCAGAAATGGACCAAGGATGTCGCCCGCGCCCTCGACCGGGGATTCAACGCCCTGGTCGGCGAAGAAAATGACGAGGACTTCGTCGAGCCTCAGGTCGACCGCGCGGATGCTTGGAGCGAGGTGGCCGCATCGCGCAAATCCGGCAACACGGAATCGGAAATCCGCCAGGCGCCGGAGTTGACCCCTGTGTTCTCGGCCGCGGCGCCAGTTGCGGGCGGGTCGACGCTGCTTGTGACCGACAACGATCGCGATTTCACGCGCAGGGTCCGCAAGCAGCGCCGTTCACTGCTCATGGCGTTGGGAGTCGTCGCGGCGCTGTCCGTCCTCTTGTCGCTGTTTCTCGCCCGCACCATCGTCCGCCCGCTTCGCCGCATCGCCTTTGCGGCGCACCGGGTAAGGCTGGGACGGGCGCGGGAGGTCAAGGTGCCGCGCCTGCCTTCCCGGCGGGACGAGATCGGCCTGCTCGCCCGTTCGGTCAGCGACATGAGCCAGTCTCTGAGGCATCGGATCGACAATATCGAAGCCTTCGCGGCCGACGTCACGCATGAACTCAAGAATCCCCTCGCCTCGCTCCGGTCGGCGGTCGATGGCCTGGAGCGGATCGAGGACCCTGCCCTTCGCAAGCAGCTAATCGACGTCATCCGCCAGGATGTCGTCCGGCTCGACCGGCTGATCGGCGATATCGGCGAGGCGGCGCGGACCGACGCGGAGCTGGCGCGAGCTCGGTTCGAGCCGGTCGACCTGGGGCAGCTTATCGGCCAACTCGTGTCTTCCTGGGAAACCCGCCGCGAGACCGGCAACGTCCGCATCGCCTTCGCCCGCCCGCGCCGCGCCAGCGCCATCGTGATGGGTGAGCCGGGGCGCCTGGCCCGGGCGATCGACAACCTGATCGACAACGCCATCAGCTTCTCGCCGCCCGGCGGGCTGGTCGAGATTGCCGCGACTCATGTCGGCGATGAAATCCGCATCCGCATCGACGACGAGGGGCCGGGGGTCCCGCCGGAACAGCGCGAGGCGATCTTCAATCGCTTCCATTCGGTCAGGCCCGACGCGGAAAGCTTCGGCCGGCATTCGGGACTTGGCCTTGCCATCGCTCGCGCCATTGTCGAAGGCCATGACGGCGAAATTGACGTGGCCGAGCGCGACGATGCGCCCTCCGGCGCCCGCTTCACCATCATCCTGAAGGCCGCGGACCGGCAATGAGCGGGGCGAGACTCAGCTCGGAAAACCTTCACGGCACGACGGTCGCGCTGGACGGCCGCGCGGTGCTGATTTCCGGCCCATCGGGGTCGGGCAAGTCGGACCTGGCGCTGCGCCTGTTCGATCGCGGATTCGTGCTGGTCAGCGACGACCGCACCATCGTCCGCAAGGAAGGATCGCGCCTGATTGCCTCGGCGCCGGAAACCATCAAAGGCAAGCTTGAGGTGCGCGGCGTCGGCATCGTCGAAATGGAACATCAACGCGACGTGCCGATCGCGCTGGTCGTCGAGCTGAGCAGCGACATTCAGCGCCTGCCGGACGAGGGTCGTGAGCGATTGATCCTTGGCGCCGCAATCCCGCTGATCAACGTGGACGCCATGACCGCATCGGCGCCGTCCAAGGTCGCGGTTGCGCTCGACCGCCTTGGCCTGAGGTTCTGACCGATGGCGGAGCGGCGATCATCCCTGCCCCGTTTGCTGCTGGTGACCGGCATGTCCGGGGCCGGCAAATCCACCGTGCTCGATGCATTGGAGGACATGGGATGGGATTGCGTCGACAATTTGCCGACCGATCTGCTCGAAAGCTTCGTTCACGGCGAACGAGAGGCTCGCCAGGGAGTGCCGGTCGCGGTCGGAATGGACGTCCGGAGCCGTGGCTTCGACCCCCAGGCGTTGCCGGGTCTGATCCATTCGATCCAGGGGGTGACGCCCGAAATTCTCTACCTCGATTGCGCCGGCGCCGAGCTTATCCGGCGCTATGACGAGACCCGCCGGCGCCACCCGCTGGCGCCGGATCGGCCAGCGGAAGATGGCATCGCCCGCGAGCGCGGCGCGACCGCCCCGCTCCGCCAGATCGCCGACACCGTGCTCGACACGACCGATTTCACGCCCGCCAAGCTGCGGGACGAGCTGCTTCGGCGATACGGCGGCGAGATCGACCAGCCGGTCATCACCGTCGCGTCCTTCGGTTTTGCCCGCGGCATTTCCCGGACAGCCGACCTTGTGTTCGATATGCGCTTTCTCGACAATCCGCATTGGGTCGACGAT
>CAMPIY010000171.1 GCA_946886645.1 uncultured Sphingomonas sp. | reverse complement strand
TCCGACCATCGCGGCAAATGGGAGGATGCCGGCGGCATCTTCATCCACCACAAAACCGCGCGGGCGAGCCTTGATGAGCTCGCCCGAATTTTTCCGTCAGTGAAATTGCCGGCTTAGGCGGCGGCGGCCTGGTCGACCTTTTCGACCCACTCCGGCCAGAACACCGGCTCCCGCGTGGACCAGCCCGGCGCGGTGGCCGCGCTCTCGCTGATCGACTGAAGCAGGACGCGGCGGCGATCCGGGTGAAGGTGCGGCAGGGCGGCGGCGGCACAGAAGGCAGCCGGCAGCCAGGGGCGAACGCTCGCGCCCAGCAGCCGCTCGTAAAGGAAGCGGAAGGCCGCGAAGTTCTGGAGACGATCCTGGCCCAAGTCGAACGCCGAAAGCGTGACCAGCATACCAAGGAACGGTTCGATCATGTCGAGCCCGCTGTCGTCGGGGATTTGCAGGCGAAGATGGTCGAGCTGTTTGTAGAAGCGGGCCTGGGCGGCAATCGCGGCGGCCTCGATCTCGTCGCGGGCCCAGGTCTCGAGTGGATCCGACCGCCCGTAAGCAACGTCCAGCGAACGGCGAATATAGCGCTGTGTCGCTTTCGGGAAGGAAGCGAATTCCTTCATCTCCGAAATTAGGAGAGCACCACCTTGGGGCTGGCTCGTCCTGGTCGTCATCGATCCCACTCCTCTAACCTAGGCGGGATCATGCGACCGAATGGGTTTCAAATCGCTTAACCAAAATCCCACCCCCCGTTCATGATTGAATCAAAGGGGAGTCATGGGAGCAACATTAAAGTGAAACGACGCCGCAAACTTGGCGGCATGTGTGTTTTTCAGGGCACGATTGCACGGGGATTTCGGCCATTCGAGAAAATAATCCCCAGAAAAATCAATCCGGAAAGCCCGAGGATGGCGCCGGCTTCGACGAGGACCCGGGCTGGGTCGCCGAGCTGGGATCGGACGCATCCATTGATTCGTCGCTGCCAAGATCGGCCTTCGCGTCCTTGTCTTCCGGATGCTTCTTGACCTTCAGTTCCAGTTCGCGATCCGGGGCTTTCTGCTCGGTCGCCGGAGGCACTTTATTGTCCTTGGTATCGGTCATCTCGAAAAGCCTTCCACCACCGTCTGGAACCACAAACGAGCGCCTGCGAAGGGCGTTCCGCGCTTCGGCCCTCATATTGTTCGACCGGTAGGCCCAGCCAATCTGCCAACGGACAAACGTGCGATTGTTCTTCAGCGCCAACTCACCTTAATGGCGAAGCTAATGGCCATTTCTTCGCATTTCTCTTCCCAGGGACGTTTTTCCGACTGGCGGCTTGCCAGCCAGTCGATCATCGGATTCTGGTCTTTCTACCTGGTCACGGTCCTGTTGCGCGGATTGTTCGGTCCAGAGGCGGCGTCCGCCATCGGATATCGCGCAATCAACGCGGCTCTGGGGCTGGTCCTCACCTTCCTTATTTATGCGACGATCCGCTTTCTCGCCCGCGAAGGAAGCATTCGCCGCATGGCGCTGGTGGCCGCGGCCGCAGCACTTCCGGCAGCGGTAATCCTGTCGGCCGTCAGCCTGCGCATCGCGACCACCTCCGACCCGATGGGCCCGCAATCGAAAATCACCACGCAGGAAGGCGTCGCCATCGTCCAGCGCGGCAACAATGTCCGCATCGTCAAGAATGACGGCAACGAGATGGAGATCAACCTGCCGCCAATGGAGGAAATGATCGCCTCCAAGATGCCGGCGCTGATCGCCGACGGCACGGTGACATGGTATTTCCTGCTGGCCGCCTGGTGCGCCTTTTTCATTGCCATGACCCAGCAGCACCGCACCCGGATTACCGAGATCCGCCTGGCGGAAGCCGAGACCGCCGCCCATGCGGCGCAAGTCCGGGCGCTCCGCTACCAGGTCAATCCGCACTTCCTGTTCAACACGCTGAACAGCCTTTCAGCGCTGGTCATGTCAGGCCGCGCGGACCGCGCGGAGGAAATGTTGATGGCACTTTCCACCTTCTTCCGCACCAGCCTGTCGATCGACCCGTCGGCCGACGTCAGCCTGGCCGAGGAAATCGCCCTCCAACGCCTTTATCTCGACATCGAGAAGGTTCGCTTCCCGGATCGGCTGCATGTCACGATCGACATTCCCGGCGACCTTGCCGAAGCTCGCGTCCCGGCGCTGATCCTGCAACCGATCATCGAGAATGCGATCAAATATGGCGTGTCCGCCAGCACGTCGCGGGTCGAGATGACGATCCGCGCACGGAGGCTCGACGGCGGGCGGATGCAGCTCGACATCACCAACCGCGTCGCGGGCGCCGCCAAGGACAAGACGCCTTCCGCGCCAACCCATGAGGGTACCGGGGTTGGCCTTGCCAATGTCTGCCAGCGGCTCGAAGCTCATTTCGGCAACCAGGCGGATTGCCGGTTCGGGCCGGTCCCCGGCGGCTATGAAGTATCCCTCGCCATGCCAGTGGATGACGATGACTGATTCAAGCGACCTCAAGATCCTTATCGCCGACGACGAGCCGTTGGCTGCCGAGCGGCTGCAGATGATGCTTGCCCGCCTGTCGGGCGTCCACTTGGTCGGCACCGCCCATGACGGCGAAAGCGCCGTGCGCATGGCGGAGGCGCTGGTTCCCGACCTCGTCCTGCTCGACATCGCGATGCCGGGCCTCGACGGGATCGAAGTGGCACGCGCCCTGTCGCGCCAGAGCGTTTCACCGGCCGTCGTATTCGTGACGGCCTTCGATCAGTTCGCGGTCGCCGCGTTCGACGTGGCCGCCATCGACTATCTGATGAAGCCGGTCGATGGGCAGCGGCTTGCCCGGGCAATCGACCGCGCCCGATCCTATATCGAAACCCGCGGGCACGAGCCGCTTCCTTCCGCCGCCGCGGCGCCCTCGCCATGGCTCGAGGAATTCTGGGCATCCGACTTGTCCGGTCTTGTCCGCATCGCATCGCGCGACATCGACCGAGTCACGGCCGAGCGCGATTATATGCGGCTGCACGTCGGCAAGCGCAGCTGGTTGATCCATCATTCGATGGCCGCGCTGGAAGAGGGGCTGGATCCCGAATTGTTCGTCCGGCTGCACCGTTCCGCCATCGTCCGCCGGGACTTCATTGTCGGCTTTAGCCGCAATCCGTCGGGCCGCTGGATAGCGCGGCTGGCCGACGGCGAGGAGCAGCCGGTCGGCCGGCTCTACGCCGACCAGGTCCGGGCGATTGCCGGCCGGTAACTCCCGGCGATGAGGTGCGACGCAAAGGAGGGTCGGGATGTCAGGGGTTCTTCCCCCCTAAGCGCCGCATCCCGACTAGGCCTCAATCCGCTTTCCCATTCACGCGGTGCTCGACGAACGGCGTTCCCCAGCCGCCAGTCCGACAAACGGCCGATTTTTTAGTCCGCCGAGCGGCCGCCCCGGGCGGCGGCGCCCGACACTGCGACATCCATCATGACATTGCCGAGCGTCCGGAAAATGTCGGGGATGACCTCGACCGCAATCAACAATGCCAGCGGTTCGATCGGGACGCCCATCGCCAGCGCGATCGGAGCGATCGAGGTGATGAACGAAAGCGCGCCGGGCAGGCTGACCGCCCAATAGCTGGCGATAGAGGCGACGGCGATCCCTGCAATCATGCTGCCGACGCCCAGGTCGATGCCGAGCCAGTAGGCGACGTAAATCGCCACCGCGATGTTCATCGCCGGGCCGGTCGCCCGGAACAGGGCAACCGCGAGCGGCAGGCTGACATCGGCATTGCGCTTCGGCAGTTTCAGCCGATCCGCCGCCTCCAGCATGGCGGGAAGCGAGGCCAGGCTCGACTGGGTGGAGATAGCGACCGCTTGCGGCGGAATCATCGCCTTTGTGAATTCGCCAAGCTTCCAGCGGGCGAACAGGATCGCGACAAGATAGGACGCCAGGTAAACGCCGATGCCGACGGCGGAGATGATCATGACATAATGGAGCACCGCGCCGAATGCCGATCCGCCGGCCCCCGCGCCGACCGCGAACGCCAGGCCGAACACACCGATCGGGGCGAGCCACAGCACCCAGCCGACGACCACCAGCATCGCGTC
>CAMPIY010000170.1 GCA_946886645.1 uncultured Sphingomonas sp. | reverse complement strand
TGGACCGAAGAGCGCATCGAGCGCCTCAAATCGATGTGGACCGAAGGCGCGACCGCCAGCCAGATCGCCGAGGAGCTTGGAGGCGTCAGCCGCAATGCCGTGATCGGCAAGGCCCACCGCCTCGGCCTCGAATCGCGCCCCTCGCCGGTGAAGCCGGGCGAGGAAAAGGAAAAGAAAGCGAAGGCGCCGCCCGCGCCGAAGGCCGCCAAGCCGGCGCCCGCGCCGGCACCCAAGCCAGCCGCAGCGCCTCTCCCCAAGGAGACGGTGGCCGAGGCCCCGCGCCGCCCGGTCACGGCCGGCGCCGCTCCCACGCAGGCCAAGCCCGTCGATTCCAGCACGATCCAGTATCGCTCGGTCGGTCCCGGAGGCTTCATCCGGCAGGGCCCCGGCGACACTCAGGCCCCGATCCCGCCCGCGCCGCCGCGCCGGCTGGTCCCGGCCAAGCCCTCGGCCGAAGTCGCCGACAAGACGAGCTTGCTCGACCTGAACGATCGCGTCTGCCGCTGGCCGATGGGTCATCCGGGCGAGCCCGATTTCCACTTCTGCGGCAATCCGGCCAACCCCGGCTATCCCTATTGCGTCGACCATTGCGGCGTCGCCTACCAGGCGCAGCTGCCGCGCCGCGACCGGCGGCCCCCGCCGCCGCTGCCCTTCGGCGGACCTCGCGTCCGATAAAATCCAGGCCCCGGCAGCCCAAACTGCCGGGGCTTTTTTACGCACATCGAAGCCAGATGGCCGCTTGCAGAAGGCGGGCTTTGCTTTAACAATCAGCAACTTATCCGTGCCGGGCCTTGATTTCGGGGGAAGTTTTCCAAATGTCGAAAATGCTGTCGCGCCGCCTTGCCGTCCTGCTTGCGGGATCGTTCCTCGCCACTACTGCTCCGGCCGCGCAGCCGGCGCACACCAACGGCTGGGGCGTCGCGCTGACCGATGTCACTCCGGACCCGTCGATCCGCTACGGCACGCTCCCCAACGGCATGAAATATGCGATCAAGCGCAACGCCTTTCCCAAGGGTGCCGCCGCGGTCCGCCTGCAATTCGAATTCGGCTCGATCGGCGAGTCCGAGGAAGAGCGCGGGCTCGCTCACTTCATCGAGCATATGGCGTTCAATGGCTCGACCAACGTGCCCGAGGGCGAGATGGTCAAGATCCTGGAGCGCCAGGGCCTGAAGTTCGGACCCGACACCAATGCGATGACCGGCTTCGACAAGACGGTCTACATGCTCGACCTGCCCAAGGCCGATGAAAGCCACCTCGACACCGCGATGATGCTGATGCGCGAGGTTGCTAGCGAAGTGAAGTTCGACCCGGCAGCGGTTGACCGCGAACGCGGCGTCATCCTCGGCGAGCGCCGCGTCCGCGACACCTACCAGCTTCACCAGGTGATCGATCAGATCGGCTTCCAGCTCCCGGGCGCGCCTTATGCGAACCGGCTTCCGATCGGGACCGAGACGGTGCTGAAGACGGCGCCCGCGGCGCGCATCAAGAATCTCTACCAGCGCTATTACCGGCCCGAGAACGCGACCTTCGTCTTCGTCGGCGATGCCGATCCGGCACTGATCGAACAGAAGATTAAGGCCAAATTCTCCGACTGGAAGGGCGTCGGCGCGGCCGGGGTCAAGCTTCCGCGCGGCACGGTCGACCTCAAGCGCGGCGGCCAGTTCGACACCTTCGTCGATCCGGCGGTCGCCACCCAGGTCAACCTGACCTCCTTCCGCCCCTGGGACGAACCCGCCGACACGATGGCCGAGCGTCGCCACGATATGGTCCAGGGCCTCGCCATCGCCATGTTCAACCGCCGAATGCAGAAGCTGGTGAGCGCTCCCAACGCCGTCCTGCTCGGCGGCGGGGTCGCGGAGAACGACGCCGACGACGCGGCGCTCGGCACTTCGCTCTCCGTCATCGCCAAGGACGGCGCGTGGAAAGAAGCGCTGGTCAGCAGCGAGCAGGAGCTCCGCCGCGCGCTCCAGTTCGGCTTCAACCAGACCGAGCTGGACATCGCCAAGGCCGAGATGCTCGGAATGCTCCAAACCTCGGCCGCGCAGGCCGACGCCCGCACCCACCAAGCGCTGGCCAATTCGATCCTGGGCGTGGTCGACAAGCCGAACTTCATCACCACGCCGGCTTTCCGGCTGGCCACCTACCAGAAACTTTCGCCTGCGATCACCATCGCCGACTCCAACGCCGCATTCCGTGAGCTTTGGTCGGGCAGCACGCCGCTGGTTCACCTGAGTGACAAGCAGGAGCGCGGCGCGGCCCAGATCGCGGCCGTCTTCGCCGACAGCCACAAGGTCGCCGTCGCCGCTCCCAAGGCCGACGCGGCGGTGGCCTTCGCCTACAACGACTTCGGCAAGGCCGGCCAAATCGTCGAAGACCGCCGCGTTGCGGACCTTGGCATCCGCACCATCCGCTTCGCCAACAATGTCCGGCTGAACATCAAGCAGACCGATTTCGAAAAGGGCAAGGTCGCCTTCGCGGCGCGCCTCGCCGGCGGCACCATCGCGCTGCCGAAGGACCAGCCGGGCTATTCGACGATGCTTACGGCGCTGTCGACGCTGGCCGCGACGGCGAAACATTCGATGGATGACATCCGCACCGTCGCCGCGGGCCACACTGTCCAGCCCGGCTGGGTCGTCTCGCCCGACGCTTTCGTCGCCACGGGCACGACCACGGCCGCCGATTTCGACCTTCAGATGAAGCTCAGCGCGGCCTATCTGACCGATCCCGGCTATCGCGCCGAGGCGGCCAGCCAGTGGACCAACATCGTCCCGATCCTCGACAAGCAGCTTGAGGCGACTCCGGCCGGCCTGATGGGCGCCCGCCTTCCCGGCATCCTCGCCTCCAACGACTGGCGCTTCGGTGTTCCGCCGACGGCCGAACTCGCCAAGCGGAACCTGGTAGACGCCCGTGCCCTGCTCGCTCCGATGATCGCCAAGGCCCCGATCGAAATCGGAATTGTCGGCGACATCGACGAGGCGGCGGCGATCAAGGCGGTCGCCCAGACCTTCGGCGCCCTTCCCGCCCGCGCGGAGGCCCAGCCGTTGCCGGCCGACGCCAGGGTCGCGCACTTCCGCACCGACACCGCGCCTATCCTGCTCAAGCACAGCGGCGGCGCGGATCAGGCGCTGGTCGCCGCCGCCTGGCCAACCGACGACGACAAGGACTTCCGCAAGGAAATCGGGCTGTCGCTGCTGGGCGAGGTGATGGATCTGATGCTGACGGACAGCGTCCGCGAGGAGCTTGGCGCTTCCTACGGCGTCTCGGTTGGCTCGACCATGTCGAGCAACTACGACCATTTCGGCTATCTGATGGTCAATTCGGTGGTCGCACCCGACAAGGCGGACGAGATCGACGGCGTCTTCGCCAAGGTGGCGCGCCAGCTTCGCGACGAGCCGGTCAGCGCCGACCTGCTCGCCCGCGCTCGCGAGCCGATGCTGGAGACCGCCGCCAAGCAGACCCGCCAGAACAATTACTGGCTGCGCTATGTCGACGAGGCCCAGTCGAAGGCCGACCGCCTCGAACGCATCCGCACCCGCGACCAGCTGATCCGCTCGATCACCGCCGCCGACCTCCAGGAGCTGGCGAAGCAATATCTGATCGATGCCAAGCTTCAGCGCGTCCGTATCCTCAGCGACAAGCTGCAGGTCGCCGCAGCGGCGAAGTAGTTTTCGGGCCCCGGCGTCCCATCGCCGGGGCCTTTTTCATCCCACTGTGGCCCCGCGACCGCTTGGCAGGCGCAACAGCCGCGCCTTATAGCGTTCGTCAAATGTCCGATCTTTTCGCTTCCGGTTCCGCCTCCGCCCCGTCCGACAGCTACGACGCTTCCGCCATCGAGGTGCTGGAGGGGCTGGAGCCTGTCCGCCGCCGCCCCGGCATGTATATCGGCGGCACCGACGACCGCGCGCTCCACCACCTCGCCGCCGAGGTCATCGACAATAGTATGGACGAGGCGGTCGCGGGTCATGCCAGCCGGATCGAGGTCATCCTGGAGCCGGGCAACCGCCTGACCGTCATCGACAACGGCCGCGGCATCCCGGTCGACCCGCACCCCAAATATCCGGGCAAGTC
>CAMPIY010000169.1 GCA_946886645.1 uncultured Sphingomonas sp. | reverse complement strand
CCTATGTCGAGAAGCTGGTGACGCTGGCCAAGAAGGGCGGCCTTTCGAACCGCCGCCTGGCGCATGCCCGCCTGATGGACGATGCGCAGCTGGTGAAGCTGTTCGACGTGATCGCGCCGCGCTACGCCGACCGCAACGGCGGCTATACCCGCATCATCAAGGGCGCGATTGGCAAGAAGGGTAAGGCTCTTAGCAGCGTTCGCGCTTCCGACGCCGCGTCGATGTCGATCATTGAATTCGTCGACCGCGACGTCTCGGCCAAGGGCCAGGACTCGGGTCCGGTGATGACCGACGAGGAAGTCGAAGCCTAAGCGCTTGGTCATCCCGAACAGAAAAAGGGCCGCGGCGGAAGCTGCGGCCCTTTTTCGTTGTGGACCAGTGTTCGCGCTCAGATCATCCGGCAGAAGGGCGGCGGGTCCTTGGTTCGGCAGACATCGGGCTTTGTGTGCGAGCTTTTCCAATAGGCAATGAGGCCGAGCCGCTGCGCAACAGCCGGAAAGCCCGGATCGTTCAGCACAGGACGCATGTTCGGATACCAGAATAGAGACGGCCCCGGATATTGGTCGGCCGCCAGCCGGGCCGCAATCCGGAACGCCTCATGGCTCGCGCCGAGACTGGCGAGCAGCGTCGCGACCGTATCGTCCTGCCGGTCTTCGGGCAGCGCGAGAAGCGTTTGAACGGCTGCCGCCTTCGCCCCGGCATCCGGCGATGCCGCGGCTCGAAATCCTTTCAGCAAAGCCGCGCGCAGGTCCTCGGATATCGGCAACTTCGGATCGGACAGGGATTCGAGGTCGCCGGTCTCGGTTGCCCTGGTCACCGCAAGCCGTCCGGCAAAGGCGGAATCCGGGGCAAGCCCGATCGCGGCATCGAAATAGGTCCTCGCCTCGTCCGGCCTCCCCGCGGCGACAAGTCCATAGGCCAAGGTAAGGGGCGTGTAGACGTAGAGCGCCAGCATGTCGTTGGCCTGATGCAATTCCTCGACCGCTTCGGCGGTCCGTCCGACGCTTGCCAGCATCCAGCCATATTGATGATGCTCGCACCCGCAATCGAGCCGCCGGGCGGCGACGGCGCGTTTGAGCAGGCTCTCCCGGCCGGTCCAATCCTGCCAGTCGACCAGCATGGCTTTGATATACAGCGCCTCGCTGTTGTGGCTGTCGAGAGCAACCGCGCGGTCGGCCGCCTGTCGTCCGCTTGCGCGCGCCTCGTCGGCGAGCCGATCATTGTCGGCGCTCATCGCCACTTTCCAATAGGCGCCGGCCACCGCCGCCCATCCCCATGAGAAATCCGGAAGCGCGGCGACGACCCGCTGGGCGGGAATCAGAGCCTTGCGTCCCTCTTGGACATTCGGGTCCCAATGCCCCTGGCAGAATTGCATATAATCGCCGACGACATTGTCGGGCAGCGGCTTGCGGTAGGTGGAGGCCCCGAACAGTCCGCAGCGGACGACGTTGCCTGCATCCACGGCGATGTGGCGCGGAACTTTCGAGACTTCATTTCCGTCATAGTTGAAGGTGTCGGTCCACAGGGTCGTGCCGGTCCGCTCGTTCGTCAAACGGGTGATGACACGGATCGTCTGGCCGTCCCGCCGGAGTGTCCCGCCCAAGGCGTAGGCCGGCGCGTTGCCGGGCGGCGGTGCGGCGGCGGTGGAAACGCCGACGACGCCGTCGTCGTTGAACGCGGCGGTAATCTCCGCATCCACGGTTTCACCCATGCTCGCAGGCAGGTCCGCCGACAGCAGCTGGAAGCCGGCCAGGCGCACCATGATGCCGTGCGCCGCGGCAGGCGCCGGGCGAAGCAGCCACCATCCGCCGCCGGCGACCGCAAGCAACAGCGCGCCGCCCGCCGCCGCGATTGCGGCACGGCGAGGAAGTTTGGAGATTCGGCGGCGAGAGCGGGCCGCCGCCGCTACCGGAGCCGATGCCTTGATGCCCGATGTCTCTCCGATCTGCCGCACCAGGGCGTCGATCGAGCCGTCCCATCCCTCGAAGGCGTCGATCCACTGCCGGGTCGAAAGCTCGTAGGCGAAGGCGTCGCTCGGCTCGACGTCCTCGATCCTGAGAGCGAGCACCGGAACGTGGTAGCGGCTGGCGAGCGAGAGCTCCTTCTTGATTTCATCGCTGTTGTTGGCCGCGTCCGAAAACACCAGCACCATCGCGCACGCCCGGCGCAACGACCGGACAATTTCTTCCTGGTAGTTCTGGCCGGGAGCGACGTCGCGCATCGACATCCAGCATTTTATGCCGCGGCGTTCGATCGCCTCGCAGACCGAAAGCGCTTCCTGGCGGTCCGCCGTCGCATAGCTGATGAAGACGGGCCCCTGAAGGCCGCGAGCTGCGCGGTCTTTGGCTCCCGGTTCGTTCACCGCAGCGCCCCCTGTCCGGTGGTTGAGCCATTACCGTCTCAGAAAAAGGCGGGAAGCTCAATCGGGAAACGAGCCACCGGAGCGTCCCCGTGGCAGTGACTAAGGGAACGGCAGGCTGTACGGCTCGTTCAACGTTCGGCGCCCACTGTGCGCAGCGGGAGTCTATGGTAAAACCCTCCAATCCAATCATCTCCGGAAGCAAGTTCAAGCTTGTGCGAGGCATTGGCGACGACATCGGGAACTCGCCAGGATGACGCGCGATCCCACGGACCCGAAAGCGGCGGACGAAGAACTACGCGCCAGCGAACAAACGTTCCGCATGCTCGTCCAGAGCGTGACGGACTATGCAATCTACATGCTCGACACCCAAGGGCGGGTGAGTAGCTGGAATGCCGGCGCCGAGCGCTTCAAAGGCTATCGTGCCGATGAAATCATGGGGCAGCATTTCTCCCGGTTCTACACCAAAGAGGACCGTGAGGCCGGAATCCCACGCATCGCCCTGGAAACCGCGGGGCGCGAGGGGCGGTTCGAAGCTGAAGGCTGGCGGGTTCGCAAGGACGGGTCGCGCTTCTGGGCAAGCGTCATCATCGACCCCATCCGCAATGATGATGGCGAGCTAGTCGGCTTCGCGAAAGTTACCCGCGATCTGAGCGAGAAGCGCGCAATCGAAGAGCAACTGCGGCAATCGCAGAAAATGGAGGCGGTCGGTCAGTTGACGGGAGGACTCGCCCACGACTTCAACAATCTATTGACCGGCATCAGCGGCAGCCTTGAGATGATGCAGATGCGGATTGCTCAGGGTCGCATGGCGGACGTCGAACGTTATTCCCTGGCCGCGCAGGGAGCGGTCAAGCGCGCCGCCGCCCTTACGCATCGATTGCTCGCCTTCGCCCGGCGTCAAACCCTCGATCCCCAGCCGACCAACACCAATCGACTCATCAGCGGCCTTGAAGACCTTATTCGCCGGACAGTGGGTCCGACCATCCAGGTGGAGGTGGTGGAAGCAAGCGGATTATGGCCCACGCTGGTGGATCCGAACCAGCTCGAAAATGCCATCCTAAACCTGTGCATCAATGCCCGCGATGCGATGCCGGAAGGTGGCAAGCTGACCATCGAGACCGCGAACAAGTGGATCGACGAGCGCGCCGCGCGCCGGCATGACTTGCCGGTCGGCCAATATATTTCCCTCTGTGTGACGGACACCGGAGTCGGCATGACGCCAGAGGTGATTGAAAAGGCATTCGACCCGTTCTTCACCACCAAGCCGATCGGCGAGGGAACCGGCCTCGGCCTCTCGATGATTTATGGTTTCGCGCGTCAATCCGGTGGACAGGTCCGGATTTATTCGGAGGTCGGCGACGGCACTACGATGTGCATTTACCTGCCTCGCTACGCCGACAAGATACCGATCGACGAGGAAGATGAATCGCCGGCGACTTTCGAAGCGGTCGGCGAGGGTGAAGTCGTACTTGTTATCGATGACGATCCTACGATCCGGATGCTGATAGCCGAGGTCCTTGCCGATTCCGGTTACGCGGTCATCGAAGCCCCTGACGGCGCGGCCGGCCTGAAGGTGCTGGAATCCAATGCGAGGATCGATCTGCTGATTACCGATGTCGGCTTGCCGGGCGGCATGAATGGCCGCCAGGTCGCCGATGCGGCGCGGGTTCACCGGCCAGGCCTGAAGGTGCTGTTCATTACCGGCTATGCGGAAAATGCCGTTATCGCCAAGGGTCGCCTGGAACAGGGCATGTTCGT
>CAMPIY010000168.1 GCA_946886645.1 uncultured Sphingomonas sp. | reverse complement strand
GTGATGAACCCGATCACCGCGCCCAAGGGCGGCAAGATCGGGCAAATCCTGATCGGTGACGCTCAGCCGGTCGAGTTCGACCAGCCGCTCGTCGTCATCGAGTAAGCCGGAATGGCTATCCAGAAACTGCTGATCGCCAATCGCGGCGAGATTGCGTTGCGCATCCACCGCGCCTGCCACGAGATGGGCATCAAGACGGTCGCGGTGCACTCCACCGCCGACGCCGACGCGATGCACGTCCGCCTGGCCGACGAAGCGGTCTGCATCGGCCCGCCGCCGGCCAAGGACAGCTACCTCAACATCGCCAACATCATCTCGGCGGCCGAGATCACCCACGCCGATGCGGTCCACCCGGGCTATGGCTTCCTGTCCGAAAACGCCCAGTTCGCGGAGATCGTTGAGAGCCACAACCTCATCTGGGTTGGCCCGAAGCCCGAGCATATCCGCATTATGGGCGACAAGGTGGAAGCCAAGCGCACCGCCGAACGGCTCGGCCTGCCGCTCGTCCCGGGCTCGCCCGGCCCGCTCAAGAACGCCGCCGAAGCCAAGGCGATCGCCAAAGAGGTCGGCTATCCGGTGATCATCAAGGCCGCGAGCGGCGGTGGCGGCCGCGGCATGAAGGTCGTCGCCAGCGAGGACGAGATCGAGAGCCTGATGAGCCAGGCCTCGACCGAGGCGAAGGCCGCGTTCGGCGATCCGACCGTCTATCTCGAAAAATATCTGGGCGACCCGCGCCACATCGAGTTCCAGGTGTTCGGCGACGGCAACGGCAAGGCGATCCATTTGGGCGAGCGCGACTGCTCGATCCAGCGCCGCCACCAGAAGGTGATCGAGGAAGCGCCCTCGCCTGTCATCACCGCCAAGCAGCGTAAGGAGATGGGCGACATCGTCGTCAAGGCGATGGCCGACATGGGCTATCGCGGCGCCGGCACCATCGAGTTCCTCTACGAGAATGGCGAATTCTACTTCATCGAGATGAACACCCGGCTCCAGGTCGAGCATCCGGTGACCGAGATGATCAGCGGGATCGACCTGGTCCGCGAGCAAATCCGCGTGGCACAGGGTGACGGGCTCACGGTGAGCCAGGACCAGGTGCACCTGCACGGCCATGCGATCGAGTGCCGCATCAACGCGGAGGACCCGCAGACCTTCGCCCCCTCGCCCGGCCTCGTGAAAAATTATGTGGCGCCGGGCGGCATGCACGTCCGCGTCGATAGCGGCCTCTATGCCGGCTATAAGGTGCCACCCTATTACGACAGCATGATCGGCAAGCTGATCGTCTACGGCCAGACCCGCGAAGGCTGCATCCGCCGCCTCAAGCGGGCGCTAGAGGAATTCGTGGTCGAGGGGATGAAGACCACCGTGCCGCTGCAGCAGAAGATCATCGCCACCGACGCGTTCAAGTCCGGCGACTATACGATCAAATGGCTGGAGCAGTGGCTGGAGAGCCAGGACAGCTGATCGGTCGTAACTGGCGCATATTTTTGCGGCGCCGCGCGTTTCCCAAGTTGCTGTCATGCCCAACTATCGCGCCGATCCTTCACGCCCCGATCGCGCCAAGGCGATTGCCGCCGTCGTCGCGGTTCATGCCGCGATCGCCGCGCTGATTTTGACCAGTCCCGGCGCGGTTTCGATGATGAGCGAAAGCGCACCAACGGTGCTCATCGACATCGAGCAGCCGCCTCCCCCGCCGCCGCCACCCGAACCCAGGGCCGATCGGGCCAAGGAAGAGGAAGGCGCCGCCGGGAAGAAAGCCGAGCCCACCCCCATCGTGGCGCCGAAACCACGCATCGAGGTTCCGGCAAAACCTCCGATCGTTGCCGCCCCGATCGCCGGGACGGGCGCCTCCGCAAATGCGGGTGCCGCGAATGCCGGCAGCGGTCCCGGCGCGGGAGGCTCGGGAAGCGGTCGCGGCGGCGGCGGGTCGGGCGATTATTCGGGCTATACGCCGGCCCGACTGATCCGGAACGTCAGCCGAAGCGATTATCGCGCACTGGCGGCAGGGCGCCTGCCGAGCGGGTCGGCGATGGTCTCGCTAAGGGTCCAGACGAATGGAACGGCAACCAATTGCCGGGTCGTGCGGTCGAGCAGCGACCCAGTCGTCGATTCAGGTCTCTGCCCATTGTTGACACAGCGGCTGCGTTTCCGGCCCGCCAGGGACAGTGCGGGGCGACCGATCCCCTACTCGCTCGAATATGTCGCAACCTGGCGGCTGTAGCTCGAAAGCTGTGAGCCTGGCTCGCTCCCGCCCTGTTCGGCCAGTGCGGCCTGATCGCGGCCATAGATGTCGTTGTAAAAGGCGATACGGCCGTCTTCCGGCATCGCCGTCAGATAGGCGATGTACACCGGGATCGGCTTGTCGAGGTCGACGCGCTCGTCCGGTCCCGCACCCTTTGGATTGAGTGTTTCGCCGAACATCCATTTGCTAAGGCGCGGAGCATCTTCCAACCGCACGCAGCCGCCGCTGAACAGTCTCGCCGCCTCTTGCAGCAACTGCTTGTCCGGCGTGTCGTGCAAATAGACGCCTTCCCGGTTGGGGAACATGAACTTCATCCGGCCCATCGCATTGTAAGGGCCCGGATTCTGACGAACACGGATCTGGACCGTGCCGTCCGCGACCGCCTTCCAATCCACGCTCGAAGGATCGATCGTCTGGGGCGATGCGCCCCAGTCGGACAGAACGACATAACCATGCTTTTTGAGGTAGCCGAGGCCCTCGCTGACGACGTTGGGGGCAATGCGCTCAGCCGCCAGGTCGGGCGGTACCTCCCAATAAGGATTGAGCGCGGCGTAACGAATATAGGCCGCCATCACCGGCGTGGGGTTCTTGGCCTTTCCAACGACGACCTTCATCTGGTCGACGACCCGACCATTGTCGATCATCTCCAGCCGCTGCGCCGCCGCGTTGACCAGCACATAGCGTCCAGTCGACGGCAGCATTCTCAACCGGTCCATGTTCAACCGGACGAGGCCGTAGCGCGAACGGTCTTCCAGCTCGCCCCACTGGATTGAGCGACGAAGCTCAGCATAGGCGGGGGGCATGAAGCCCATGTTGCCGATGTAATCGGCCAGTGAGGGCGCTGCGGCGGCCCGTGCCAGAATCTGTTTCGGTGTTTCCCGGCCCGGAGCCAGGTCGGCATCGACCACCACCCATCCGTGGACCGCGCCGGTACGCAGCGCAGTCACGTAACGTACAAACGCCTGGTCGAAGGCCCGCCTCGCAGCCGCGACGTCATCCGGGTCCTCGCTGCCCAGGCGACGCAACGCCTTGCGGAGAGACGCAATCTTGAACTGAGACGCCTCGAGGCCGTCCAGTTTTGCCGTGGCAAGAAGGTCGATCAGGGCCTCAGCCGCGCGATAATCGCCTTGGGCGGCCCAATCGGGGCGCTGGAACTCGGCCTGCATGGCACGTTCGGCCCGCGCCATGCTGTAGGGCGCGGCGGAGCCTGGTTGGGAGGCGATCAGCGCTGCCACTGCGGCCATGGCGAAACCCGCCGGGCGCACGAGGCGACCGGCGGGCTTGCTGGACCATCCGGAGACGATCCGGGTCCGCATTAACCGCGTTCACCCGACATCGGGGGCGGGGCGGAAGTGGGGGCGTAGCCTTGCGGCGTGCCCTGGTAATATTGACCGTTGTAGACATAGCCGTCGACCTGGCCGTCACGGTCGTTGTCGGCCCACACGGCACCAGCCAGCCCGCCGATTGCCGCGCCGACCACGGCGCCTTCGACCACGCTCAGGCCCGGGATCACCGCACCGGCAGCCGCGCCAAGCGCCGCACCGCCGAGAGCGCCCGTCGCCACGCGGCGAAGGGTCGGATCGTAGCCCTGCGGGGTACCCGTGTAATAGGTCCCGTTCTGGACATAGCCGTCGGCATAGCCGTCATTGTTGTTGTCGGCCCAGACTGCGCCGGCGAGACCGCCGACCGCCGCACCGATCGCGGCGCCTTCGATCACGTTGACGCCCGGAACAACCGCGCCGATTGCCGCGCCACCGGCTGCGCCGACCGCCGCACCCTGCGCAATATCGCCAGCGGTTTCACTATTCGTCGCGCACGCACTCAGCGAAATCGTACCGGCGAGTAAAACCGCCATCATCGCTCTACGCATCTTCTGACTCCCTTTTTCTGCTGTCTTTC
>CAMPIY010000167.1 GCA_946886645.1 uncultured Sphingomonas sp. | reverse complement strand
GACATATTGCGGCCCGTCAGGAGTTACGCGAAATGATCGCCGGGCTGGCCGTTCCAGGCCAGGCCGACGTCGACGATCTGCCCAAGGCCGCCGCCGCGGGCTGAGGGAACCGACGCCCCTCCTTCGTCATTGCGAGCATAGCGAAGCAATCCAGCGTCCGAATGGATTGCGTCGTCACTGCGTTCCTCGCAATGACGATGGTGAAAGCAACAGGGATTCAAATGTCGCATCAGTTCAATCGTACCATCCTGCGCGAATATGACGTGCGGGGCATCGTCGGATCGACCCTCCACGCCGAGGACGCACGCGCGCTTGGGCGAAGCTACGCCGCGCTGGCCGTGTCGGAAGGCGCGGAACGCGTCGCGGTCGGGCGTGACGGCCGTACCCACTCGCCAGAGCTGGAAGCTGCGCTGATCGAGGGCCTCACCGCGGGCGGACTCAACGTTGTCCGCATCGGCATGGGACCCTCGCCGATGCTCTATTTCGCGGTGGCGACGCTCGACGTCCAGGGCGGCATCCAGGTGACCGGAAGCCACAACCCGGCCGACTATAATGGCTTCAAGATGCTTCTGAACGGCAGAAGCGTTTTCGGCCCGGAAATCCAGGACCTCGGCCGCCGCGCCGCCGAAGGGGACTGGAGCGAGGGCGAAGGCCGCGTGGAGGAAGCCGACATCGTCGACGCCTATGTCGATGCGCTGGTGAAGGGTTTCGACGGCAAGGCTTACCGCATCGGCTGGGACGCCGGGAATGGCGCAGCCGGGCCGATCCTCGAAAAGCTCGTCAAGCGCCTGCCGGGTGAGCATTACACCCTCTACACCGACGTCGATGGCCGCTTCCCCAACCATCACCCTGACCCGACGGTCGAGGCCAACCTCGCCGACCTGAAGAAGCTGGTCGCGGGAAAGCATCTCGATTTCGGGATCGCCTTCGACGGCGACGCCGACCGGATCGGCGCGGTCGATTCCCAAGGCCGGGTGATCTGGGGCGACCAGCTCCTCATCATCCTTGCCGGCCCGGTGCTGAAGGACGAGCCCGGCGCTACGATCATCGCCGACGTGAAGGCCAGCCAGACCCTGTTCGACCGCATCGCCGAGATGGGCGGGACGCCCTTGATGTGGAAGACCGGCCACAGCCTGATCAAGTCGAAGATGAAGGAAACCCACGCGCCGCTGGCAGGCGAGATGAGCGGCCACATCTTCTTCAAGCACCGCTGGTACGGCTTCGACGACGCGCTCTACGCCGCCGTCCGCCTGATCGAGGCGGTGTCGGCCAGCGGCAAGACGCTAACCGAGCTCAAGGACGAAATGCCCGTCTCGGTCGCCACCCCCGAGCTCCGCTTCCAGGTCGACGAAGCCCGCAAGTTCGCGGTGATCGACGAAGTCGCCGCCCGCCTCGCCAGCGAAGGCGCCGAGGTCAACGCCACCGATGGCGTCCGAGTAAAAACCGCCGACGGCTGGTGGCTGCTGCGCGCATCAAACACCCAAGACGTGCTGGTCGCCCGCGCCGAGGCCAAGGACAAGGCCGGGCTCGACCGGCTGATGGCCACCGTCAACGAGCAGCTGGAAAAAGGCGGCATCGCCGCGGTCGAAGCGGCGCATTGATGGACAAGCCGGGCTGGCTTCCATTCGCGCGCCGGCTGCTACACCGATTTTACCGCAGCAAACCCAAGTATAGCGAGGGTACTATCCCCAAGACGCCTGGGCAGCTTTGCGATGCCGTTGTCTTCATGAGTGCCTATGCAGCAGACTTAAAATTCCCACGATGGACCGGTCTCAATTTTGAAGGTGCGTTCCATCGGTTGTTTCAGGGCGTCGAGAATTTGCGCAAACGTTTCGGCGATTCCAAATCGGATCAACTGCTGGACATGCTCCGTCAGGCCAAAACCCATTTCGAGGCTGGCGAAGATTTTCTGGGAGCCAGGCTTACGCAGGACATCGAGGAGGTCATTTTTGATCGCCTGCCATTTGCCTACCCAAAGGATCGTTATCGTTGGCCGATAGACCCGAATGCTCGGCCGGTCGTACCAATGGACCTGCTTCGCAAACGAAAAGACAAGTAGGCGGTCTGGAACGACTAAACGGATGATCACCCGTCCTCGTCTTCATACCCCACCAGGTTCAGCTCTCGCGCCTTGATCTGGTGGAGCTGGCACCAATGCATCAGGGCGTCCTCGCGGCCGTGGGTGATCCAGACTTCTTTGGGCGCGACGTCGCGGATCGTCTGGGTCAGCTCGCCCGGCCCGAGGGCAATACACCGCTCAATCTCCCGCTCGTGACGGATTGGCGCGACTGCGGTATGGTCGCTTCATGTCGGAAGTCCGGTCACTCGAAGATACCGATAGGGCGATGGGCGTCCCTCCCGAGCAGCTTTGCCGGGTGCTCGAACTCGCGATGGGCAATAGCCCGCTCGAACAGACATTAGGCGAGCTGATCAGGATCGTTGAATCGACCTCCAGGACTAGCGTGCTGGGCTCGATCCTTCTGCTGGACGAAGACGGCCGCCACCTCCGCCACGGGGCCGCGCCCAGCCTGCCGGGTTCCTATTATATGGCGATCGACGGTGCCGAGATCGGCCCCTGCGTCGGATCGTGCGGGACCGCCGCCTACACCGCCACTCCGGTGTTCGTCGGCGACATCGCCAACGACCCTCTGTGGGCCGATTTCCGCGAGCTCGCCGATGCTCACGACCTGCGCGCCTGCTGGTCGATCCCGATCCTGACGGCGGACCGCAAGGTGCTTGGCACCTTCGCCATGTATCACCGCGAACCGCGGGAGCCGACCGTGCGCGATCTTGCCCTGGTCGATCTGGTTACGCAGACCGCAGCGCTGGTCATCGAACGCGACCGGACGCAATCGATGCTTCGCAACATTGCGCGGATGACGGCCTAGCTCAGGCAAGGTCCGGGAGCGCTGTCCGCAATCCGCCTTGCCTGATCGCTCTGTTGCCGTCCGGGCTGAACAACCGCGACGACGCATGGTCTTGGTTGCAGCCGCGCCACCGCGAGCAGGCTGCGATCGGGCTTCGCCGGCTCGGCGCCATCTGCGACGAACAGTCGGACGACCAGCATGTCCGGCTTCGACGCAGTGACTCCGCGCCACTCGATGCGGGAGCCCAGGCGGTTGAACGCACCGTCCGCGACCAGCTCGGACAGGCGAAGATTTGTCCGCTCGCCACCGTCAGAAATAAGCTCGAGCCCTTGCCGCAAATCGCTTTCGGTCCACTCCACGGAATAGCCGCGGCCCCCGCGACATCGCCGCCGCCAATATGGCCCTTCGTCACGATTCTCTTCGATGATTCGGCAGGTGGCGGGATCGAGCGTGGTGAACTCGCTCGACCGGACGGGAATCTCGACGGGCGGCAGCGTTGGAAGCTCGTCCGGAATGGGCCGCGCGGCATTGGAAACCGCTTCGTTCGCCTGCCCATCGCCAGGGTCCGCCCGGCAAGCCGCCATGGCCAGCGCCGCCATCAAAACCATTGTCCGCATCAATCGTCCTCATCCTCGTAGCCGACCAAATTCAGCTCCCGCGCCTTGATCTGGTGGGTCAAGCACCAGTGCATCAGCGCGTCTTCGCGGCCGTGGGTGATCCAGACTTCGCGGGGGGCGACGTCGCGGATGGTCTGGGTCAGCTCGTCCCAGTCCGAATGATCGGAGATGACCAGCGGAATCTCGACATTCCTCTGCCGCGCCCGCTGACGGATTCGCATCCAGCCTGAGGCTATCGCCGTGATCGGATCGGGCAGCCGCCGCGACCAGCGGTCGTTGAGCGCGCCCGGCGGGCAGATGACAATCTTGCCCTGAAGCTCCGCCTTGGGCGCGCCGGTAGCCGGCCGCAAATCACCCAACGGAACACCCATCTCCTCATAAAGCCGGCACAGCCGTTCCATCGCGCCGTGATAAAAGATCGGCTCGTCATGCCCCCGCCCGCGAAGCTCCATGATCACCCGCTGCGCCTTGCCCAGCGCATAGGCGCCGACCAGCACGCAGCGCTCCGGTTCCGCATGGAGGCGGTGGAGCAGCCGGTCGATCTCGCTCCCCGTATCGGGATGGCGGAACACCGGCAGGCCGAACGTCGCCTCGGTGATGAAGATATCGCACGGCACCACCACGAACGGCGCGCAGGTCGGATCGGGCCGCCGCTTGTAATCGCCCGACACCAC
>CAMPIY010000166.1 GCA_946886645.1 uncultured Sphingomonas sp. | reverse complement strand
GCCCGGCCTTTTCGACGGCCTGGCGGGCGATGCGGATGGTGTTCTTGCGGCGGCCATAATAGCCCTTCGCATTCTCCAGGATCCGCTTGTGCTTGGAGCGGGTGGTTACACCCCTCTTGACGCGTGCCATTTCCCGCTACTCCTTACTTGAGGCCGTAGGGCGCCCAGGCCTTCACGCGAGCCGTATCGGCTTCGGCGAGGACTTCGGTGCCGCGGTTCTGGCGGATATATTTGGCGTTGTGGCTGATCAGCCGGTGGCGCTTGCCCGCGACACCATGCTTGATCTTGCCCGTGGCCGTGAGCTTGAAGCGCTTTTTGACGCCGCTCTTGGTCTTGAGCTTGGGCATTTTCGTCTCCTTGTAGCCCCACAGGGGGCGACGTTATCGAACTGCCACGGCAGCCCTAACTGGCCGGGCCGTTCGTTTTTCCAATGATCTGGAAAGCGGGGCGCCTATAAGCGGCACCGTCCCGCTTGGCAAGGAGAGTCGAGCAAAGTGTCCGCATCCCCCAACATACGCGCTTTCTTCGACGAGCCGACCAACACTGTTTCGTACCTCGTCTGGAACCCGGGCGAGCGGCGCGGGGTGGTGATCGACCCGGTGCTGGACTTCGACCCGGCCAGCGGGACGGTCGATGACGGTTCGGTCGAGGAAATCCTGAAGGCGGCAGAGGAAGTGGGCATCGCGATCGAATGGGTGCTCGAAACCCATGTCCATGCCGATCACCTCTCGGGCGCGCCGCTGATCAAGGCGCGGACGGGTGCAACGGTCGCGATCGGCGAGCATGTGCGCGACGTGCAGACCATCTTCCGGCCGATCTTCGGCGCGGACGACATGAAGGCCGACGGAAGCGACTTCGACCGGCTGCTCAAGGATGGCGAGCGGTTCGAGGCGGGCGGGCTGGAGATAGAAGTGATGCACACGCCCGGCCACACGCCGGCCTGCGTCAGCTACCGGATCGGGAATGCGGTGTTCGTCGGCGATACGTTGTTCATGCCCGACTATGGCACCGCGCGGACGGACTTCCCCGGGGGGTGCGCGCGCCAACTGTACCGGTCGATCCACCGGCTGCTTTCGCTACCGCCGGAAACGCGGCTGTTCATGTGCCACGATTACAAGGCGCCGGGACGGGACCGCTTCGCCTGGGAAACGACGGTGGCGGAGGAGCGGCGGTCCAACCAGCACATTCATGAGGGCGTGCGCGAGGACGAGTTCGTCGCGATGCGCGAGGCGCGGGACAAGACGCTTGCAACGCCCAAGCTCCTCATTCCCTCCATCCAGGTGAACATGCGGGCCGGCCGCTTCCCGCCTGCCGACCGAGACGGCGTCCGCTACCTTCGGATCCCGGTGACGTTGAAGGCCGGCGCGGACCCTGAGGCGGTCAGGTAACAGCCGGGGTCATTTCTACGAACGTAAGTTATTGAGCCGTGTAAATCCGCCGATACGCCGTTATATGGATGTAAAACGGGGGATAGATGCGGATCGATTGCGCCCTGGAAGCGCCTGAAGCGGTAACGACCGACGTCGCCATCATCGGATCGGGCGCGGCCGGGCAGGCTGCGGCGCGCCGGCTCCTTGCCCGGGGCTGCAGCGTTGTCCTTCTCGAAAGCGGCGGAATCGATCATGAGGCGGAGAGCGCCGACCTCAATCGCGGCGAGGTCGTTTGCCAGCCCTATCATCCCCTGGAACATAGCCGCCTTCGCTTTTTCGGTGGCACCACCGCCATTTGGGGCGGACGCTGCGCCGAACTGGACGACATCGATTTCGAACGGCGCGAATGGATCGACCATAGCGGCTGGCCGATCGGTCCGGCGGACCTTTCCGGCTATGTGGACGATGCTCGGCGGCTGCTCGACGTCGATGCCGCCTCGGCCGGCTCCATGCCTTCCTCCGACCCGCTCGACCAGCTGGCGGAGGGCGAGTTGGCGGTGCGATGGTGGCGGTTCGATCCGGTGTTTGACCGGTTCACCATCGACCGGGCCGGCGACCTTGAAAACCATCCTCGCTGCACCCTGATGATCCACGCCACCGTGCGTGAGATCATGCTGGCCAAGGACGGATCGTCGATCGAGCGGCTGGATGTCCGGACACCGGGCGGGCGAAAGGTCGACGTCCGCGCCCGCCATTATCTTCTCGCCGCCGGGGGAATCGAAAATCCGCGCATCCTGCTTGCCTCCAATTCGGTTGCTGAACGGGGCGTCGGCAATGAGCATGACCTGGTTGGCCGCTTCTTCATGGAGCATCCCCATGGCCGCGGCGGGCGCATCGTCGGGCAGGCCGACTGGCGCTGGCTCCGCGCCTTTGCCAAGCGGCGTGTGGCCGGCATCGAGGTTGCGCCGACGCTGGTCCCGTCGGAAGGATTGCAACGCCGCGAAGGCTTGCTCAACAGCTCGATGACGGTTGCCGTGCGGCCGCCGGTTACCGGCAGCCATGCGCTGGTCAAGCGAGCCTATTTGCACGTCAAGCATCGCACTGCTCCGACGCGGGGCGGGCGTTCGCTGTGGAAGGCGACGCGTCAACTGGTTCGGGGCTACACCGGCTTGACCGGCGCCCTTCACCCCTGGCTGGTGAAGCGCTTCAGAGGGTTGGACCTCGCGCTGGTCATCCGCGCCGAACAGGCGCCGAACCCGCTCAGCCGGGTCAGGCTTACCAGCGACACCGATGCTTATGGAATGCCGCGCGTCGCGCTCGATTGGCGCTTGTCGGGGATCGATGTCGACAGCGTCGCGGGGCTGGTCGCGGCATTAGGCCGCGAGTCGCGGCGAATCGGGCTGGGAGAGGTCGAGCCGGCGGCCTGGATGTCCGATCCGGCCAAGCATTGGGTTAGCGACGATTTGATTAGCGCCCACCCCATCGGGGGCTTCCATCATATGGGCACCACCCGCATGGCCAGCGACCCGCGACGGGGGGTGACCGACGGGTTTGGCCGGGTGCACGGCCTTCCCAATTTGCACATCGCCGGAAGCTCGCTTTTCCCGACCGGCGGGTGGGCCAATCCGACGCTGACGATCCTGGCATTGTCGCTTCGAACGGCCGACCGCATCGCCGACGAGCTTCGGCAAAGCGGCGCGACGTCAGTCAGCCGAAAGGATGCTCGCGGTACCACTGGGTGAGGATATATTTCGTGCCGCGCCGGACCTTCATGCCCTGGTGAAGCGTCGCCGGGTTGGGTGAGCCGTCGGCCAGCAGGTTGTTCCACGCCAGCAGCTTTCCGGTTTCCGGTTGCACGGTCTTCCCGATTACCTTGAACCTGGTCGCACCCCCCTCCTCCGGCTGGTTCAGATAGACCATCGCGGTCCAGCTGCGCTGCCCGGCCTCCGCGCAGTTGAGGAAATAGTCCGCCCCGCCCGGATTGAACGTGTCCGTGTGGGGCCGGAATTCCTGGCCCGGCGCATAGCGCTGCCCCTGGATCGGTTCGCCGTGCGATGCTGGAATGCCGGTCACCGCCGAGAGGCTGGCGCGGACTTTCGCAACCAGCTCGTTCCGCCCGTCCAGGTCGCAGGTCTCGCTGGTCCGGAAATTGGCGATGCCCTGGTCGTCGGCGATAGTCGAAGGCCGGCGCCGCTCGTCGATCAGCGCACAAAGCGCCGCGCATTCCGCTGGGTCGAGAAAATCCCGGAGGATGAAAAGCTCCAGCTCCGTCGTCGGAACGCGCTGGATTCCGCTGATAGCCGCCAGCCTGGCAGCGACAGCCGGGTCAGCTGCCACGCCGTGCTTCGTGATCGGCCATCACGGCCTTGGCGACATCGCGCATCAGCTCCTGTGCATCGCCATTCGACTTGTTGGGGATGGTCATGATGGCCATCGCATATTTGGTCCCGTCGGGGGCGGTCAGGATTCCGATGTCGTTGATTCCGCCGACCCGGCCTTGAAAATTCTGGCCGGTCCCCGTCTTGTGGCTCCATTCCCAGCCCGGCTTCAACGCCGCGCGCACCCTGAGGCCGCCGGTCTTGGTCGATCCCATGATCGACAGAAGGCGATTGGTCGACGCGCGGGACAGAAGCTCGCCCTTCTGCAGCCGCGCCAGGCCCAGCGCGACCGCATGCGGAGCAGCGCCGTCATAGGGATCGGAGATATAGCGTTCGAAGGAAGAACGCCGGACGGAGGTCGGAAGCGCCGAGCGGGCCTTGTAGAAGGCGTCGCCGATCGAATAGCTCTGGCTCCAGATCAGGCCGGCGATCTTCGACTGAAGCGC
>CAMPIY010000165.1 GCA_946886645.1 uncultured Sphingomonas sp. | reverse complement strand
CCAAGGGCCACTCGCAATCGGTCATCCGCACCGGCAAGCTGGCCGTGAACCTCGACGCCAAGACGGTCGAGGTCGACGGCGCCCGCGTGCACCTGACCGGCAAGGAATATGCGATGCTGGAGCTTCTTTCGCTCCGCAAGGGCACGACGCTGACCAAGGAAATGTTCCTTAACCACCTTTACGGCGGCATGGACGAGCCCGAGCTCAAGATCATCGACGTCTTCATCTGCAAGCTGCGCAAGAAGCTCAGCCTCGCGTGCGGCGGCGACAATTATATCGAGACCGTCTGGGGCCGCGGCTATGTGCTGCGTGACGCCGAGGGCGATACGGCGACGACGGAGACGGTCGCCGCTTGAAAGGATTGAATACCGGGGAGTGGGCACGGCGGAGCGAAAACGCTCCGCCGTTTTGCTAACTGTTCCTCGGGAAGCGCAGCGCAGTTTCAAACGCGCCAGCCCCGCCGGAAAACTCAAGCTCGGCGCCATGCGCTTCGGCAATCGCCTGGACGAGCGTGAGTCCCAGCCCGGTTCCGGGCACCGCGCCGGCTTCGGCCGATCGAAAGAAGCGCTCCGTCAGCCGCGGCCATGTCTCCTGTGGGACGCCGGGACCGCTATCCCGGATTTTCAATATGGCCTCACCGGGTCGGCCCTCAAGCTCGGCTTCGATCGCACCGCCGCATGGGGTGAACTTGACCGCATTGTCGACAAGGTTGGCAACAGCTTGGAAAATCAGGTCGCGATCGCCCTGAATGGTGCACGGCGCGACGCGGACAGTCAGTTGTTGCCGCTTCTCTTCGATTTCCGGCTCATAATATTCGAGTGCATCCGTCACGATCCTGTCCAGCGCCACATCCTCGCGCTGCAGCCGGTGCCGGCCGGTTTGCAGCCTGGCAATCCGGAGCAGGGCGTCGAAAATCCTGCCCAGCCGACCCGCTTCCGCGAGCCCGGCGTCCATCAGGATCGCGCGCTGTTCCTTGCCGTCCGCTTCGGCCAACTGCTCCAGCGTCGTTTGAAGCCGCGCGAGCGGGGTTCTGAGCTCGTGGGCGATATTGTCCGAGACGCGCCCAAGCGACATGACGAGTTCCTGATTCCTGTCGAGCATCGAATTCAGGGTAATGCCGAGCTGGTCGAAATCGTCACCTGACCCCTTGATCGGCACCCTGACCGTCAAATCGCCGGCCATGACGGCATGGGCGGTCTCGGCGACCCTCTCCAGCCGGCGGGCAATAATCCTGCTGGCCACAAGTCCGCCGGTCAGGCCGAACACCAGCACCGCAAGCGCGCTCCACAGCGCCGCTTCGATCATCAGCTCCTGCCGGTCGGCAAAAACCTCGACGTCGCGGCCGACGATCAGCCGTCGTCCGTCGGGAAGGATAAGGTCGCGCGACAGGGAGTCGTGATCGTCCTCGTCCCCGTCGCGATAGAGGTCGGCCTCGATCCGGACCCAGTCGCTTCGGCGAATGGCCGGCCAGCTAGGCATGTTGCCGGTGATCCGCCGTCCGTTTTTGTTGAGCAGCAGGTCGAAGGCCTTTTCGGCCGACGGGGCCTGTCTCCGCCGTTCGAGCGCGGAGCGGAGCGCAGCCTCACCACCCGTGGCCTCGATCCGGGCGAGTTGCGCCGCTTCCGTTTCCACGCGTGACTGGATTTTATCCACCGGCAACTTCACGCCGAAGAGGTAAATCCCCCCAAGCAGGGTCGCGACCGCCAGGAAGGTGAAGCCGACCAGGGTCGCCACGATGCGGGCCGCCAGGCTGGTTCGAAGCCCGGCGATCATTCGGACCTCAGCCGATAGCCCATTCCCCTCACCGTCTCGATCGGCGCCACGAAGTCGTCCCGCTGCAGCTTGTGTCGAAGCCGGCTCACATGCTGATCGACGATATTGGTTTGCGGATCGAACCGGTAATCCCACACGGACTCCAGCAGCATGGTGCGGGTGACGATCCGTCCCGCATTGCGAAGCAGGACTTCCAGCAGCATATATTCCAGGCCCGTCAGCCGAACCTTTTGGCCACCGACCCGCACCTCGCGGGCGAGCAGGTCCATCTCGATCCCGCCCGCCGACAGATTTGAACTATCCGCGGTCCCGCCCCCTCGCCGACCGAGTGCCTCGACCCGTGCGACGACCTCCATCAGCGAAAAGGGCTTGCCGAGATAATCGTCGCTGCCCTTTCTCAGGCCCTCGACGCGATCGTCGGTCTCTCCCAGTGCCGTCAGCATCAGGACCGGCGTCCGGTTGCCCGATGCCCGCATCGTTTGGAGGATGGTCATTCCATCGACGCCGGGAAGCATCCGGTCGAGCACGATGGCGTCATGGTCGTTGTTGGCGACGGCGAAGAGCCCGTCGCGTCCATCGTTGCAGACGTCGACCACCATGCCCGCCTCGCGCAGCCCCTTCGCGACATGTTCGGCAATCGCCTTATCGTCCTCGATCACTAGCACCCGCATGCCGGGCACCTTCCTACGCAGGCGGGCGGCTAGCAAGGGACCGGCGCTCGCGGCGATGGAAATTCCCGGCAAGATTTGCGAAATCAAATGAAACTGCAACGCTGCCGCAAAGCGCGCCCACTAGCCGCGCGAGCATGAACCTTGCTTCTCTCCCGCATCGCGCCGGCCCTCCCAAAATCCAGATCTTCGTCAGCGATCTCGGTGCGACGGGGGTCGTCCGCAACGCCATCGCCATCGCCAACCTGGCCGCCGCGAGCGGGTTTCGCGTCCGGTTGCTGACATGCCGCGCCGACGGAGTGCTTCGGGACGATGTGGATGAGGCGGTCGAGGTCGTGGAGCTTCTGGAAGTTCCGGCGAGCCCAAGCCGCAAAATGTCCCTCAGGCGCGTCTTCCTCGCCTATCGCCGCCACAGTCGTGAATGGCGGCCCGACATCCTCTTTTCCGCCGGCAACCACGGCCACCTGTTGAGCAGTCTGGCCTGGCTCGGCCTTCCGGGCGTGAAGATCCTGCGGATCAGCAACGATCTCGACCACAGCGGCGATGGAAGCTGGTTTTCCCGTCGGACGCGATCGGCCAAATTTCGGACAATGACGGCGCTGGCGGACCGGCTCGTGCTGGTATCGCACGCGCTCCACGATCATCCGCGGCTGTCGCGCCATGTGCGCAGCGGCAAGGCGCTGCTGATTCCCAACGGTGTCGATATTCCCAAGGTTCGGAGCGATTCGACCGCCCCTTGCCCGCACCTGTGGCTGGCCGACGATCGTATCCCGGTTGTCATCGGGGTCGGCCGCTCGGCTCCGCAGAAAAATTTTCCAACCCTGGTTCGCGCATTCGCCAGCGCCGTGGCACAGCGGAACCTGCGACTGATCATCCTTGGAGGCGACCAAGCCGAAACAATGCCGCTTCGCCAACTGGCCGACAGCCTTGGCATTGGGCGGCAGGTCGACCTGGTGCCCGCCGTCGCCAACCCCTTCGCGTTCATCGCCAAGGCCGACGTCCTCGCTCTCCCTTCCCTGTGGGAAGGATCGTCCAACGTCCTGCTGGAGGCAATGGCATGTGGGACGCCGGTCATCGCCTCCCGCACGGCGGGCGATGCGCCTCATGTGCTCGACAACGGGCGTTTTGGGGTGCTGATCGACCCGCTCGACGAGGCACAGCTCGCCGAAGCGATCCTCCGGCAAACAGGGGATCGGCCGATTGGACCGGGTGAACGTGCGAAGCTGTTCGATCGGGGGAAGAGCCTGGCGGCCTATATCAAGCTGTTTGGCCAGGTGATCGGCCGGCCGGAAGGCCGCCCGCTGAACATCGACGAACGGAAGCCGGACGCCCTCGGCCAAGGCCGGAATCTGCGCATTTCGGGGCGCCGGCCCTAGGCGTCGATCAGAATGCGGCGCGGAGTTCTTGTCGGAAGCGGACGGTCGATGGCCGGCGCTTCGAGTTCCGGCTGATCCATCCGGCGCCAGCCGTCGCGGCCGAGGCGCTCGAGCGGCTTGAAGCTGGCCTTGTAGGCCATGCGGTCCGACCCTTCGACCCAATAGCCGAGATAGACATAGGGCAGGCCCGCCCGCGCGGCGCGGACGATATGGTCGAGAATGATGTAAGTGCCGAGCCCTTTGCGAGCTCCCTCGCCCACATCATAGAAACTGTAGATCATGCTGAGCCCGTCGCTCTGCTGGTCGCTGAGGCAGGCGCCGACCAGCTTGCCGGGACGGCCGTCGACCGACGGCTCGCGATATTCGATGACATAGGTGCGGACCGGCGTCTGCTCGATCATGTCCGCATAATCATGCTCGTCCATCTC
>CAMPIY010000164.1 GCA_946886645.1 uncultured Sphingomonas sp. | reverse complement strand
GTCACTCGACGTACTGGTCGCGCAGTTTCCTGCTCGCTCGGAGTTCCTCGAGCGCAGTCCCGGAACGAGAGGCTCCCTCCTTGTACGACCGGTTCTCGAGCCTAGCCTTGTAACGCTTGGAGACTGTGTCGTTGATGATGTCGAACATCCGCTGCTCAAAGTGCCATTCCTCCAGGTACCTTGCCTTCAGGTCCATGCTGCGGGTCTTGCGATACTTCTCGGCAAAATAGTTGACGTTCTCCTGCGCCTCGGCACGGCGTTTCAAAGCCTCGTCGAGCCGGTCGCGCGCCTCCTTGGTCAATGGTCCGGTAAACGACACCCCGCCCGTATGCGGATCAAGGATCACGTCATCGGGATGGGGGATCGGGCACGGAGGCTCGATCCCTGCCCTCTCGGCTCGCTCTATTGCCGCGTCCCACTCGCGTTTATATTCCACCCAGGTCCCGAACGCTTCGAGGCGTGAGGCGAAGTCTTCCTGCTCGACCTTCGTGATCATCTCGGCGATCGTGCGCTGGGCGAACCGATTGCCCTTCATGGCCGAGACGCCCATCGCGCGGAACACTGCCTGGATGGCCGGCAGTTCGATGACCTTGTCACCCTCGCGAAGTGTGACCATGCGATAGGCTTCCGCGCGCAGGTACGCTTCGGCGCCGCGCATACCCATACCGGTATCCACCTTCGGCTTGTTGCTTGCGCCTCGCGGTCGGCCGCGCGGATTGCCTGATTGTCCGCTGCGGAACCGGTGCTCGAGAGGCGGCCTGCCGTATCCGACCTTGTAGGGAGCCGGGAGCGTCTCGCCCTTCTCGTCCTCGTTTTCGGCGGCGCTCATTCGGCGGCCTCCCGGCCGAAGCCGAGCCTTTCGTCGCCCACGTCCTCGAAGCAGTCATTGCTCCCCGAAATCCGCGCCCTCTTGCCCGTGTAGTCCTGCCAGCGGCGGATGATGGTGTCGCAATACACAGGATCGTACTCGACCACGCGCGCAGACCGCCCGGTCTTCTCCGCCGCGATCAGGGTGCTGCCCGAGCCGCCGAACCCGTCGAGCACGATCTCGCCGCGGCGCGAGCAATCGCGGATGGCATCGGCGATCAGCGCCACTGGCTTGACCGTCGGGTGCATCGCCAGCTCATCCGAACGGCTCGCACCAATCGAGCTGATCCCGGCGTAGTCCCACACGTTGGTGCGATAGCGGCCGGTCTCGCCAAGACCGAAGCTGTTGGTATGGGCCGCGGTGCCTTGCTTGAACACGAACACCAGCTCGTGCTTCGAGCGGTAGAACGCGCCCATTCCGCCGTTGGTCTTGTTCCAGACGACCAGGTTCTTGAGCTCGGTGAAGCATTGCTCGCCGGCAGCGAGCAACTCGCCCATGTGGCGCCAGTCCATGCACACGTAGGCAATGGCCCCGTCACGCATGACCCGGGCGATGTTGCCCAATGTCTCGGCGAGGAAGGTGGTGAACTGGCCCTGGCTCATCTCGCCCGAAGCGAAGGCAAACTCGCGGTGCTTGACCGAGCCGAGACCGCAGACGTTGCCGTCGATGGCGACGTTGTAGGGTGGGTCGGTGAACACGAGATCGGCACGCTCGCCGCCCATCAACTGGTCCATGGCCGCTACATCTCGCGTATCGCCGCATAGCAACCGGTGACGGCCCAGGTGCCAGATGTCACCCATGCGAGTAACCGGTTCGCCGGTCACCGCCGGGACTGCGTCCTCTGGCTCGAGCGGGCCTTCTATGCTCGCCTCGTTCGCCTCGTCGATCGCGAGATCGACCTCGGCCAGGCTGAACCCGGTCAGCTCCACGTCGAACTCGAGGTCGACCAAGGCCTGGAGTTCGATGGCAAGGATTTCCTTGTCCCATCCAGCATTCATCGCGAGCTTGTTGTCGGCAAGGACGTAAGCCCGTCTCTCGGCATCCGAGAGGTGCGACAGGCTCAGCGTGGGCACCGTTTTGCGCCCAAGCAGTCTCGCCGCCGCGACCCGGCCATGGCCGGCGATGATCTCGCCGCGATCGGAAACGAGCACCGGGTTGGTGAACCCGAAGCGCTCGATCGACGCGGCGATCTGTTTGATCTGTTTCTTGGAGTGGGTGCGCGCATTGCGCGGGTAGGGCTTGAGCAGGTCGATCGACAACTCGATCACCTGCGAGGCAGGGGTACTCATCTTCGCATCTCCTTCAGCTGTCGCAGCGATGGAGCGACCATTATACATCATTTCCGCGAAGTACGAAAGGGGAACAGAGGCAGCTTTCCCCAGATACCTTCAGGGTGCTTGCGCGAAGGGCGGGGGTGTCGCGGTCAAGAGAACCGCACTCGGCTCGCTGCCCGCATCGCTGATGCGCTGCCGGAGCTTCCCTGCACCGAGCGACGACGTCCCTGTTCGATCGCGAGCAATTCCCTGTTCCGTGCGCAGGGAATCTGGCTCCGGAAATGACGGATCCTGCGGGTTCCGGGGCGCTGCGAGGCCCAATGCGACCCCGAAAATTCGCAATTTCCCTGTATATTCCCTGAAAATCAGGGAATTCAGGGAGAGAGCGGTTCGCAGCTGACTGCCCCCACCACCAGTGCTGCCGTTGATTGCCCGCACGAGGCATCCACCCAACTGCGCTAGCCCGAACCAGCGTACGGCGACCGCGAAGCGGGCGCACGCTGGGTCGGAGCCGGAGCGAAGCGGAGGCGGCGGCGCAGCCGCCCATCCAGCCCTGTCCACCAGTGCTGCCACTCAGCCTTGCCGCTGCCGCCTATCCGCCCTAGATGCGGGCCATGGCCGGAGACTTACTCGACAACCGAGGCCGGGGCGACGCCGAATGGGGCTGGCCTCCGATCCATCCCGAAGGGCGCAAGTTCGGGCTCATCGCAGTCGGCATTTCGCTGGTATTCCTGCTGCTGCTCGACTGGGAAATCGTCGGCTGGCCGTTGCTTCTCGCCTCGCTGGGCGTGTTCGCCTTCTTCCGCGATCCGGAGCGCGTCGTCCCGCAGGGCCCCGACCTGATCGTCTCGCCGGCCGATGGGCTCGTCACGATGATCGGCGAAGTGCCGCCGCCGCCCGAGCTGCAGGGCCCTGACGGGCAAGGCGGGGCCGGGCTCGGCAGCGAACCGCTGACGCGCGTCTCGATCTTCATGTCGGTGTTCGACGTTCACATCAATCGCGCGCCTGTGGCGGGCACCGTCAGGCGGGTGATCTACATCCCCGGCAAGTTCATGAACGCCGACCTCGACAAGGCGAGCGACGACAACGAGCGCCAGCACGTGCTGATCGAGCGTAACGAAGGCGCGCCGATCGCCTTCACCCAGATCGCCGGGCTCGTCGCCCGACGGATCGTTCCCTTCATCAAGCCGGGCGACATCGTCGCTGCCGGCCAGCGCGTCGGCCTGATCCGCTTCGGCAGCCGGGTGGACGTCTACCTGCCGCGCGGCACCGAACCGAAGATCCTGCTCGGCCAGAAAGTCATCGCCGGCGAAACGGTCATCGCCGAAGTCGGCCGGGCCGGGCTGATCGAAGGCGTCAGCCAGTGAGCCCGGACGGGTTCGACGACGACCGCCCGATCGATCCGGGGCCGGCCTGGCTCGGCCCCAAGGCGAGCGAGGACGAAGTCCCGGTGACCCGCAAGTTCGGCGGCGGGCTGACGCTGCGCGCGGTTCTGCCCAACGCGATCACCGCCGCAGCGCTGTGCTCAGGCCTGACCGGCATTCGCTTCGCCATCACCGGCGACTGGGAAAAGTCGCTCTTCGCGATCATCCTCGCCGGGGTGCTCGACGGGATCGACGGCCGCATCGCCCGGCTGCTCAAGGCGCAGTCGCGCTTCGGCGCCGAGCTCGACAGCCTGGCCGATTCGCTGAGCTTCGGGATGGCCCCGGCCCTGGTGCTCTTCCTCTGGTCGCTGCAGGACCTGCCGCGGTTCGGCTGGTTCGCCTCGCTCGCCTTCGCCATCGCCTGCGCCCTGCGCCTGGCGCGGTTCAACGCCCGGATCGACCAGGACGAGCAGCCGCACAAGTCGGCCGGCTTCCTGACCGGCATTCCGGCGCCGGTCGGCGCGGGGCTGGCGTTCCTGCCGATGTACTTATGGATCGCCAGCGGGGCTGCGATCTTCCGCGAGCCGTTGCTGGTCGCGTTGTGGACCGCGGTCATCGCGTTCCTGATGATTTCCAACCTGGCGACGATGAGCTGGAAGTCGATCCGCCCGAAAAGCTCGCTGCGGCTGGCGATGATCGGGCTGACCGGCCTGGTCTTCGCCGCGCTGCTGACCGAGCCGTGGTGGACG
>CAMPIY010000163.1 GCA_946886645.1 uncultured Sphingomonas sp. | reverse complement strand
TCAGCTACACGCTCGACGGCATCCAGCTGAACGACAGCGGCAACTACAACATCTATTCCAACTTCTCGATCGACCCCGAGCTGATCGAGCAGGTCAACGTCAACCTCGGCTCGACCGACGTCGACTCGCCGACCGCTTCGGCCGTCGGCGGCACGATCAACCAGCGCACCCGCAATCCGGGCAAGGATTTCGGCGGCCGCGTCAGCGGTTCGATCGGCCAGTTCGACTATCGCCGTTTGTTCGTCATGGTGGACACGGGCGAGTTCACTCCTTGGGGAACGCGCGCGTTCGTCGCCGGCAGCACGTCGAAGTACGACAATCCGTACAACAATTACGGCAAGCTCAGCCGCCAGCAGTACAACGCCAAGATTTACCAGCCGATCGGTACCAACGGCGACTTCGTTTCTGTCGCGGGCCGCTACAACCAGGACCGCAACAACTTCTTCGGCTCTCTCCCGCTTCGCTGGGACGCTGGCCGCACCGTCGGCGCGGAATCGTCCAACCGCTTCCCCCGCAACAACGACGAACGTGAGTACGACGTTTTCAATTATCCGTGCACAGTCGAAGAGCCGACCGCGGGCGTTGCTGACTCTGCCAACAGCTGCGGCACCCAGTTCGACCGCCGCATGAACCCGTCGAACAGCATCAACATCCGCGCCAACTCGCGCTTCACGCTGGCCGACAATCTCGTCCTGACGATCGATCCCAGCTTCCAGTACACCAAGGCGAATGGCGGCGGCACCTCGACCGGTCGTGAATATGGTTATGACATTTTCGACGAGAACGGCTCCGCATCGGGTGGACGCGACAATTGCTCAACGGCAGTTTTGCCCAACCCCAATATCATCTGCGTCGGTGGCTACTTCGGAGGCAGTCCTTATGCCGGCGGAGTCGACCTTAATGGCGACGGCGACATGCTCGACACCGTGACCGTCCTGACGCCCAGCCAGACTCGCACGCGCCGCTATGCGGTGATCGCTGGCCTGCGCTACGACATCAACGACGACCACTCGGTCCGCGCGACTTTCACCCACGACTATTCCAATCACCGTCAGACCGGCCAGGTTGGATTTGTCGACGAATTCGGCGAGCCCGTGGACGTGTTCCCTGTCAACGATCCAATCGAGACCGCTGACGGCTTCGCCCTTCAGAAGCGCGACCGCCAATCCTACGCGATTCTGAACCAGGTCGCGGCGGAGTATCGCGGAGAATTCGGCCCGCTGACGGTCAACGTCGGCGCCCGTCTGCCCTTCTTCAAGCGCGATCTCGAAAACTTCTGCTATACTTCATCGGCCAACGGCTTCGTCGAGTGCGCCGGCGGCGATCCGGACGTCGATGAGGATATCGGCTTCTACAATCCGGGTTATTCGCCCCCGGGCCACCGTGTCCTGAAATATTCGAAGTTCCTGCCGACCCTGGGCCTGGTCTACGACTTCACGCCGCGGATTTCGGCCTTCGCCAGCTATACGAAGAACATCTCGGTTCCGAGCACGGACAACCTCTACAACGCCTTCTTCTTCCCGGAAGGCACCGACGAGGCCGAGCCGAACCCCGAAACCACGGATTCGTTCGACGCCGGCGTTCGCTATCGCAGCTCGAAGATCCAGGCGCAGCTCGCGGCCTGGTACACCCGGTTCAACGATCGGCTGGCCTCGGCCTACGATCCGGAACTGGACCGTTCGGTCTATCGCAACCTCGGCCGCGTCAATAAGTGGGGCATCGACGGCTCGGTTGCCTACGAGCCGATGAAGGAGCTCACGCTTTACGCCTTCGGCTCCTGGATGCGTTCCAAGATCAAGGACAACATCCAGATCGGCAGCTTCGGCGGCATCACCGATTGCGACAACATTCCTGACGGCGCTGCACAGGTCGACATTCGTCGCAGCTGTGCGCTGACGGCAGGCAATTATGAGTCGGGCTCGCCGAAATACACCATCGGCGGTTCGGCTGTCGGACGCCTCGGTGTGTTCGAAGTGGGCGCGACTGTGAAGCGGACGGGCCCGCGTTATGTCTATGACACGAACGTGGCGACCTACACCGGCTCGCTCAATGCCGCGGACCCGGTTGAAATCTTCCCCGCGAAGACCCCGGCCTACACGCTGGTGAACCTTGATGCTCGCGTGAAGCTGACGATGCTGAAGGGCCTGGAAGACAGCTTCATCCAGCTCAACGTCTACAATCTGTTCGACAAATTCTACGTCGGCGGGTTCGGCGGCGGCCTCAACCAGGCCACCAGCGGAACGAACTTCGGCAACCCGAACTTCGTCCAGATCGGCGCCCCGCGCACGGTCAGCGTGACGTTCAACGTCGGCTGGTAAGCCGATTAGATGGCATGAAACTGGGCGTCGCTCGAAAGAGCGGCGCCCTTTTTCTTTGTCGCGTTGACCGCCTGAAAGGCCTGTGGCAATCGGCGCTCCGCTACGGGCGGGTATGATGTAATGGTAGCCTGTCAGCTTCCCAAGCTGAACGCGCGGGTTCGATTCCCGCTACCCGCTCCAAAAATCTTCTGTCCGGGGGACAGAAATTTTTGGAGCGCCGGAGCGTAGCGACGGGCGACTTTGGCTCTCAAATACCGCCCATGACGGCTGGATACCCCGTCTCCGCAAGCTTCGCCGCGAGTTCGTCAGCCACTGCCTGAGCCAACCCCTCATCCTCCGACCGAACCACAAAATTCGATCCGACCCGCCCTTCCTTGAAAAAGGGGTAGCTGCCGATCGCGATGCCATCCGTAGCCCGTTCCGCCTCCCGCAACATTTCGGCAACCTCGCTCTCCGGGGCGAAGGCGCCGACGGTCACCGAAACCAGCGGCCGCCCGCCCTCCAAGGCTCCGGTCAGCGCATCCAGCATCCCCGCGGTAATGTGCGGAACACCCGCCATCAGGAACAAATTGCCGATCCTGATCCCGGGCGCGCCCGACATATAGTTGGGAATCAGCTCGGCGCCCTCGGGCACCCGCGCCATCCTCAATCGTCCCTCGTTGAGCCCGCCCTTGTCGGCGTAATAGCGCTCCAAAATCGCGCGAGCGTCGGGATGAACCACGACCGGAACAGCCAGCGCCTTGGCCACGGCGTCAACCGTGATGTCGTCATGCGTCGGCCCGATCCCGCCGGTCGTGAAGCAATAATCATAGGCGGCACGAAGCGCGTCGACGGCCTCGATAATCCGATCCTCGATGTCGGGAACGACACGAACCTCCGCCAGCCGGATGCCCTGCACATTCAGCCAGGTCGCGATCTGGGCGATGTTGCGGTCCTGAGTCCGGCCCGAGAGAATCTCGTCGCCGATCACTACCAGGCCCGCGGTCCAAATCCTGCCCAACCCATCGCCTCCATTCGACTTTTCGGCTGCCCTACCCTATCTGAAGGCCATGACAGAATATATCCAGGTTGGCCCCGAAGACCGCGCCGAGCCGCGCAGCCATGTGATCAAGCTTCACGGGCCCGAAGGCTTCGAAGGAATGCGCCGCGCCGGCCGTCTGGCCGCGGAAATCCTCGACGCGCTGGCGCCGCATGTGGTTCCTGGCGTCACGACCGGCGAAATCGACGCGATCGTCCAGCGGATGACGCTGGAGGCCGGCGGCGTTCCCGCGACCCTCGGCTATCGCGGCTATACCAAGAGCTGCTGCACCTCGATCAACCATGTGGTCTGCCACGGCATCCCGGGCGACAAGGCGCTGAAGGACGGCGACATCGTCAATATCGACGTGACCCCGATCCTCGACGGCTGGCACGGCGATACCAGCCGCATGTACCTGGTCGGCGATGTGCCTCTGAAGGCGAAAAAGCTGGTCGATGTCACCTACGAATGCCTGATGCTGGGCCTCGAGCAGGCCAAGCCCGGCAACCGCCTCGGCGATATCGCCCATGCCATCCAGGCCCATGCGGAAAAACACCGCTACGGCGTGGTCCGCGATTTCTGCGGGCACGGCCTTGGCCGCCTGTTCCACGACAGCCCGGAAGTGATCCACGCAGGACGCCCCGGCACTGGCCCCGAGCTCAAGCCCGGCATGTTCTTCACAGTCGAGCCAATGATCAACATCGGCCGCGCGGACGTGAAGCTGCTCGACGACGGCTGGACCGCGGTCACCCGCGACCGCTCGCTATCGGCCCAGTTCGAACATTCGATCGGTATTACGGAAGACGGGCACGAGATATTCACCAAGAGCCCGAAGGGGCTGGACAAGCCGCCCTACGCCTGAACTCCTGACTCAGTCCGCGGCGCGGATTTGCTGTTTGAGCCGCTCGGCCTCTTCGGAC
>CAMPIY010000162.1 GCA_946886645.1 uncultured Sphingomonas sp. | reverse complement strand
GGGCAAGGACCTTCTCCCCCGCCTTGGCATGGCGCGCGACGACCGCGCCTTCCAGTTCCTTAAGGTCATAGGCGTGGCCCGGGCGGCCGAGATCGATCATCACATAGTTGGTGATGTCGACGAGCGCGGAGATCGGTCGCTGGCCCGCTGCCTTCAGTCGCCGCTGCATCCACTCCGGCGAAGGGCCATTGGTGACGCCGCGGACGGTCCGGCCGTAGAAAGCGGGGCAGCCGTCCGGATCTTCGACGCGAATCTCGACAGGATTATCGAAGCTTCCCTCGATGCTCGGAACTTCGAGCGGCTTCAGCGTGCCAAGCCCGGCCGCCGCTAGGTCGCGGGCGATTCCCCGAACGCCCATGCAATCCTGCCGGTTGGGCGTGATTGCGACATCGAACACCGGATCGTCCAGCCCGGCATAATCGGCGAAGCTCGCCCCGACCGGGGCGTCGGCGGGAAGCTCGATGATCCCGTCATGATCCTCGCCCAGCTGCAGCTCGCGCGCGGAGCACATCATGCCGTTGGATTCGACGCCGCGGATCGCCGCCTTCTTCAGCGTGAAATCGCTTCCCGGCACATAGGTGCCCGGCCCGCCGAACACGCCGACCAGCCCGGCCCGCGCATTGGGGGCGCCGCACACGACCTGCAGCGCCTCGCCCGAACCGGTGTCGACGGTCAGCACCTGCAGCTTGTCGGCCTGCGGGTGGCGCTCGGCGGTCAGGACGCGTGCGACAGTGAAGGGGCGAAGCGCCTCCGAAGGATTGTCGACGCCTTCGACTTCCAGCCCGATGCGGGTCAGCGTCTCCGCAATGGTCGCCGCATCGGCGCTCGTGTCGAGATGGTCCTTCAGCCAGGACAGGGGGAACTTCATGCGCCCACTCCCCCGCTGAGCGTGGGCGTGTCGAGGAAGCTGAAGCCGTAATGCTTCATCCAGCGAAGGTCGCCGTCGAAGAAGGCGCGCAAATCGTCCATTCCATATTTGAGCATGGCGAGCCGGTCGACACCGGTACCGAAGGCGAAGCCTTGCCATTCGTCGGGGTCGAGTCCGCAGGCGGCGATGACGCGCGGATGAACCATGCCGCTACCAAGCACCTCCATCCAGCCTTCGCTGCCGCCGACCACGCGCCGGCCTTTTTCCATCGACCAGCCGACATCGACCTCGGCCGACGGTTCGGTGAAGGGGAAATAGCTGGGGCGCATACGGAGCACGACATCGTCGCGCTCAAAGAAGGCCTTTAGGAAGGTCTCCAGCGTCCACTTCAAATGGCCCAGCGTGATGTTCCGGTCGATCACCAGCCCCTCGATCTGGTGGAACATCGGCGTATGGGTCGCGTCGCTATCGCTTCGATAGACGCGGCCGGGTGCGATCACGCGGATCGGCGGCGGCGTCGACTGCATCGTCCGGATCTGCACGGGCGAGGTGTGCGTGCGCAGCACCATCGGCGCACCATCCGGGCCCTTCTCGTTCATGTAGAAAGTGTCTTGCATAGCCCGCGCCGGATGGGTCTCCGGAATGTTGAGCGCGGAGAAATTGTGCCAGTCGTCCTCGATCTCCGGCCCTTCCGCGACGGCGAAGCCCAAGTCGGCGAAGATTTCCGTCAGTTCGTCCATCACCTGGCTGACCGGGTGGATCGAGCCTTTCGGTGTCTCGCCCGCGGGCAGGGAAAGATCGAGCCGCTCGGTCGTCAGTCGCCGGTCAAGCTCCGCCGTTTCCAGCGCATCCTTCCGGGCGGCGAGCGCCGACGTGACGGCTTCGCGCAGCGCGTGGATCTTCGGCGCCTCGGCGGTGCGGGTCTCCGCGTCCATGCCGCCCAGCGACTTTAAGAGCTGCGTGATCTCGCCCGACTTGCCGAGCGCCGCGACGCGCACCGCATCGAGCGCCGCCAAGTCGGCGGCGGCGGCGATTTCAGCCTCGAAGCGGGCGGTAAGCGTCTGGGTCACGTAACTTCCCTTGGGTTCCGATGTCGGCGGGCTTAAGCAGGCTTTGGGGTGAAAGCGCAAGGAGGCGTGGCATGACCGACCGTTGGCCCGAACTGGACGTCACCCGCGATTCGCCGACCTTCGCCATTCTTCACCTGGCCAGCCAGATGCTCGGCAAGCTGCGCGTCGCCCATTCGACCTGGGTCAATCATGGCTGGCATGTGACGCTTCATCCCGTGCCGGAAGGCCTCGCGATCGAGCCGATTGCTGACGGCGGGACAAGCTTTTCCCTGGTCATGGACCTGACGCGCCACGCCATCATCCTCCATGTCGGGGATGGAGAGGTCGACCAGCTGCCGCTCGACCTCGGCAGCATTGCCGCGATCCATCACAATCTGATCGCGATGCTCGAATCGCACGGCCTGCCTTCGAACTTCAATGGGAAGCCGAACGAGATTGCCGATGCCGTGCCGTTCGCGGACGATGTGGCCCCGCGCGAATATCGGCCGGATTCCGCCGAACGGTTGCTGGGCGCTCTGGCCAGCATCGAGCCGGTGTTCGACCGCTTCCGCGCCTGCTTCACCGGCAAGTGCAGCCCGGTGCATTTCTTCTGGGGCAGTTTCGACCTCGCCGTGACGCGCTTTTCGGGGCGGACTGCACCGCCCCATCCGGGCGGCGTTCCCGGCCTGCCCGATCGGGTGACGCGCGAAGCCTATAGCCATGAAGAGTCCAGCGCCGGGTTCTGGCCAGGCGGAGTTATGGCCGTCCAGCCGATCTTTTACAGCTACGCCTATCCGGAGCCGGATGGCTTCCGCGACCGCAAGGTACTCCCCTCCGCCGCTCGCTTCGATGGTGAGCTAAGCGAGTTTGTGCTGCCCTACTCCGCGGTCCGAAGCGCGGCCGACCCCGAAGCCGAGCTGCTGTCCTTCCTTCATTCGACCTATGATGCCGCAGCCGATCTCGCCAATTGGGATCGCAATGCGCTGGAGCGGCTTCCCGTCGCACCCTGATGGAAGGCGCCGCGACCGCCGAAATCTGCCGCGCCCAGCTATGGCAATGGCTGCGGTTCGAAGCGCCGTTCGAGGATGGAAGGCGCTTCAGCCGCGACCTGTTCGAAGATTGGCTGGCCGAGGAACTGGCCGCGCTCGGCGATGTCCCCAACCTAAAACCCGCAGCCCGCCTGCTACACGAGCTGGTCACCGCCGACGAGTTTGAGGAGTTCCTGACGCTGCCGGCCTACGAGCTACTGGACTGATGGTCTTTCGGTTTCGTCAGAGAAGCCCAAAGAAGTAACCAAAGGCAGCCAAGGCTGCGATGGCCGCGCCCCAAATGAGAAAGCGCCGTCTTCTCTCTTCCCGGTCGAGCTGTTCGAAGATGCGGTCATTCCTATCCCGCACCATGTTCCAGTAGGCACCCTTTTCCTGCGGGTTGCCAAACTGGGGCTCACCGTCGCTTCTCGGCCCAGCCCCGCTGATGGTCTTCAGCTTCTTCGCACTTTCAAGGAACGCCATAAATTCAGAATAGAAGCCCTCGTTATTCGTGAGCGGGCATTCTGCCATGACCCCATCCGTTCCGAGAACCTCCAAATGCCAATTGGTTTCTGAGACCAAAGCGGAGGAAAAGGAGCTGAAAACATCTTTGTCGACCGACACCAGCATGGTTTCTCCAGCGGTCTCCGTACAACGGAAGGACTCCGCCGCACCAACGCTTCCCCCTGACGACAGTCTTAATCCGAACCACATCTCGTCTTGCGAGCAGTCCGGGTTGAGGCGAAAATTGAGCTTAAGCATCGTCATCGGCACTGGGTCGCCCTGCGGGGCCGCTGCTAAACTGAAGAGCAATTTGAATTCGTAGTCTCGGTCAGCGGTCAAAAGGATGACATCCTTCCGCAAGACGTCGTCTTGTCGTGTCCAGGGGAACGTTCGAATCTCTTTGGCTACAACCTTCATCAAAGGCCCCCTGCGTCGCTGCGACATTGGTCCGGATGACGGCCAAAGAAAAGGGCGCCGGGATCAACTCCCGACGCCCTTCCTTGTCTCGTAGGCTAAGTGCTTACGCCGCCTTGGGCAGCGCCGCCTTGGCTTGCGCGATGATCGCGCTGAACGCTTCCGCTTCGTGCATCGCAATGTCGGCCAGGACCTTCCGGTCGAGGTCGATATTGGCGAGCTTCAGCGCGTGGATGAACTGGCCGTAGGTCAGCCCCTCGGCGCGGACCGCCGCGTTGATGCGCTGGATCCACAAGGCGCGGAAGCTCCGCTTCTTCACCTTGCGGTCGCGATAGGCGTATTGCCCGGCCTTTTCGACGGCCTGGCGGGCGATGCGGATGGTGTTCTTGCGGCGGCC
>CAMPIY010000161.1 GCA_946886645.1 uncultured Sphingomonas sp. | reverse complement strand
CCCTCGCATCGCGACCAAATTCTCGGTCGGGCCGTCGGGCGCCTCTCCCAAAACCCAGCGATAAACTTCAAACCCCAGTGGCCGAAGCGCCTCTTCGAGGAGATCGAACACCTCGCCTCGTGCCGGCGTAATGCTGGGGCAGGCGATGAACCGCGCTGCAAGCTCGACGGGGTCGATGGACGAAGTCATGACGCTCGCGTAGCAAGGTGGCCGTCATGCCGAAAGTCGATCTTTCCCAAATCGAGCAAAGCAACCGTACCGGCTATCCGGCGCCCTACAATGAAGCGGTGGCGGGACGCTGGTATCGCCGGCTGGCGCCGCCGACGGGACTCGCCGATTTCGGCGTGAGCGAAGTCACCCTCCAGCCGGGCGCATGGTCGAGCCAACGCCATTGGCACGACGGCGAGGATGAGTTCCTTGTGATGCTGGAAGGCGAGGCGGTGTTGATCGAAGATGACGGGCGCACGCCGATGCGCCCCGGCGACATGGCTGCCTGGCCCAAGGGCGTGCAGAACGGCCATCATCTGGTTAATGAGTCCGACAAGCCGTGCCGATTCCTGGCGTTTGGCGGCGGCACCAACACGGGCGGCGGCTATTCGGACATCGATATGCTGTTCACCGAGGACAATCGTTACGTCCACAAGGACGGCAGCGCCTACTAGGCCTTCGATCCGGCCTCATATTCCTCGATCACCCAGGGCTCTTCCTGGGCAAGCTCGATCCATTCGACGACGTCCGCGCGGTGGAGGACGGCGTCCATGTAGGTCGCCGCGAAGGGCGGAACCTTTACGCCGTACGTCACGAAGCGGGTGACGATCGGCGCGTACATGATGTCGGCGGCGCTCCAATCGCCGAACAGATATTCGCCCGTCCCGCCAAAGCGCGCGCGGGCCTGCGCCCACAGGTTGAGGATCCGGACGACCTCGGCCTCGACGGCCGGCGAAAGGTCGACCGAACCGAAGTTGCTTCGGACGTTGAAAGGCAGTTCGCGCCTGAGGTTGGCGAAGCCCGAATGCATTTCCGCCGCCATCGACCGGGCCATGGCCCGCGCCGACTCATCCTCGGGCCAGAAACGATCGCGGCCGACCCGGTCGGCACAGAATTCGACGATCGCCAAGCTGTCCCAGACGACGCATTCCTCGTCCCACAGGATCGGCACCTTGCCCAGCGAAGGCGCGAACTCGTCGCCCTCGCGGCGATGCTCCCAGGCCTCGTCGAACAAGGGGACGACCAGCTCTTCAAATTCGAACCCGGCATGCTGCAGAGCGAGCCACCCGCGCATCGACCAACTGCTATATGCCCGGTTGCCGATAATCAGCTTCATGAAAGCACCGCCTCGAGGATCGCAGTTCTCAACTCGGATATGCCGTTTCCGGTTTCGCTGCTCGTCGGCAGGATGAGCGGATGGGCGGCCGGGTGCTTCGCGGCTTCGGCCTGGATGGCCTCGAGCGTCTTCGCCAGCTCGGTCGGCTTCACCTTGTCGGCCTTGGTCAGGACGAGGTGATAGCTGACAGCCGCATCGTCGAGCATCTTCATTACGTCGCGGTCGACATCCTTGAGGCCGTGCCGCGCGTCGACCAGCACCAAGGCGCGTTTCAGGACCTGACGCCCGCGAAGGTAGTCGTTGATGAGGAAGCGCCAACGTTTGACCATGTCCTTCGGCGCTTCGGCAAAGCCATAGCCCGGCATGTCGACCAGCCGGAACACCAGCGGATCGCGGCCCACATCGAAATAGTTGAGTTCTTGCGTCCGGCCGGGCGTGTTCGATGCTCGCGCAAGCTTGCTGCGGTTGGTGACCGCGTTGATCAGCGAACTTTTCCCGACGTTGGATCGGCCCGCGAAGGCAATCTCCGGCACTGTCGGATCGGGCAGATGTTGAAGCTGCGGGGCCGACTTCAGGAAATCGATCGGCCCCGAGAATAGCTTGCGCGCCCGTTCGGCGATATCCTCCTGCTCCGTCACGTCTTCACCGGATGCGTGTCCGCAAGGTGCAGGTCGTAGCGCTTGTACAGCCACCACTGCTGCGCGATCGTCAGGATGTTGGACGTGACCCAGTAGACCAGCAGGCCGGCAGCGAACGGCGCCATGACGAACATCAGCACCCACGGCATGATCGCGAAAATCTGCTGCTGGGTCGGGTCCATCTGCTGCGGGTTGAGCTTGAACTGCAGCCACATCGTAATTCCGAGCAGCAGGGCCAACGGCCCGATCGCCAGGAAGGAAGGCGGCGTGAAGTTGAGCAGCCCGAACAGGTTGAGGATGTGCATCGGGTCCGGGGCGCTCAAATCCTTGATCCACAGGACGAAGGGCTGGTGGCGCATTTCGACGCTGACCATCAGCACCTTGTAGAGGGCGTAGAAAACGGGGACCTGGAGAAGGATCGGAAGGCAGCCCGCGGCCGGGTTGATTTTCTCTTCCTGGTAAAGCTTCAGCATTTCCTGCTGAAGGCGCGGCTTGTCGTCCTTGTAGCGCTCCTGCAGCGCCTTCATCTTCGGCTGGACCTTGCGCATCCCGGCCATCGACCGGAACTGCTTGTCGGCGATCGGGAACATCAGCAGCCGCACGATGAACGTCAGGCAGATGATGGCGACGCCGAAGTTGCCCGTGGCATGGAACAGCCACTGCAGCAGGCCGAAGATCGGCCGCATGAACCATTCGAACCAGCCCCAGTCGATCGACTTGCTGAGCTTGGTGATGCCCTGGCCTTCGTAGCGGTCGAGCAGCGCCTTTTCCTTGGCGCCCGCGAAGAGGCGGCTCTCGCTGCTTACCGCCTGGCCGGGCGCGACCGTGAACGGCGTACCGGCATAGTCGGCCTGGTAGGCGCCGCTGCCGCCCTTGCGAAGGCTAGCCTCGATCGACGCGTTGCTCGCGGGGGCAAGCGCGGTGAGCCAATATTTGTCGGTGAAGCCGAGCCAGCCGCCCTTGCTGTCGCGGGTGACGCCAGCCTTGTTCTCGTCGAGCGTGTCCCAGTCGACCTCATAGTCGGCCTTGCCATCCAGATAGCTGATCGGACCAACATGGTTGGTCCAGGTGGAGGGGTCGGCGCTCTTTTCGGAGCGGCTGATCAGCCCGAAGGCGCGTAGCGCGATGACTCCCGCCCCCTGGTTCACGACCCTCTGCCGGACGGTGAAGAGGTAGCCGTCGTCGACCGACACGACCTGCTCGAAGCGCTGACCAGTGGGATTGGTCCAGCTCAGAGTGACAGGCTTGCCGGGCGCCAGTACCGACGCGCTGGCCGTCCAAATGCTGTTCGCGTCAGGGGCGGCAACGCCTTGTCCGGTCCACCCGAACTGGGCGAAATAGGCTTGAGGAGTGCCGGCCGGCGACAAGAGCCGGACGGGTTTGGCGTCCTTGGCGATCGATTCGCCATGATCGACGAGGACCAGGTCGTCGATGCGCGCCCCCTTCAGATTGATCGAGCCCTTCAGGTTGGGGGTTTCGACGCGAACCCGGGGAGTTTCGGCCAGTACGGCCTCGCGGTTGCGGATCGCGCGCGGTGCGTCGGCGGCCGGAGCTGCCTGTGGAGCCGCCTTCACCTTCCCGTTTTCAACCTGCTGGGTCTGAGGCTGCGCGGTGGGGAAAAATTTGTCGGACAAGAGGCTCCAGCCGATCAGCACCAGCGCGCTCAGCACGATGGCGAGGAGCATGTTCTTATTGTCGTTCACTTGCTGTCTTGTCCTTGAATATCAGGGGACCGGGTCCGGCCCCTGTCCCCCCCAGGGATGGCAACGGAAGATTCGCTTGAGTGCGAGCCAGCCGCCTTTCAGCGCCCCATAGCGTTGAAGCGCGGTGATCGCATAGGCCGAACAGCTCGGTTGGAAGCGGCAGCTTGGCGGAAGGATGCGGCTCGGACCCAATTGCCAGCCGCGGGTCAGCAGGATGAGGCCCTTGGCGATCATGCCGCCAGCTTCTTGAGGGCGCGCTTCAACTCGGCCGCGAGGCTCGCGTAATCGCGCTCGATGCCACCGGCTCGTCCAATGAGGACATGGTCCGCGCCGGCGATACCATGCTCCGGCAGCATTTCGCGGGCGAGGGCGCGAAATCGACGCTTCATTCGGTTGCGGACGACCGCATTGCCGATCTTCTTGGTGACCGTGAAGCCGACGCGCATCGCCATATCGTCATCGCCGCGTGGGCGGACGAGCAGGACGAAGCCGGGCATAGGGGCACGCTGGCCGCGGTTGGCGGCGAGGAAATCGGCCCGTTTTGTCAGCGTGACTAGGCGCTGAGCTTCTTGCGGCCGCGGGCGCGGCGCGCGTTCAGCACCT
>CAMPIY010000160.1 GCA_946886645.1 uncultured Sphingomonas sp. | reverse complement strand
GCTACCAGGAAATCATGACCGACCCGTCGTTCGCGCGGCAGATCATCGCCTTCACATTCCCCCACATCGGCAATGTCGGCGCCAACGAGGAAGACGTCGAGGCGGGCGAGGCGCATGCGCTGGGCTGTCTGGTCCGTGAAGCCGTGACGTCACCATCCAATTTTCGCGCCAGCCAGGACTTCCCCGGATGGATGGCCGCAACCGGCCGGATCGGCATTTCGGGAGTCGATACGCGGGCGCTGACGAGGCTGGTCCGCAAGGAAGGCCCGCCGACGATTGCGATTGCCCATAACGCCAAGGGCGAGTTCGACCTTGAGGCGCTCCAGCAAATGGCCGCGGAATGGCCGGGGCTGGAGGGCATGGACCTCGCCAAGGAAGTCAGTTGCGACCAGCTCGAGGCGTGGAGCGGCGGCAAATGGGAGCTGGGCGAGGGCTACCGGCTCGGCGGCAACGACATGTCGCAGCCGCACGTCGTCGCGATCGACTATGGCGCCAAGCGCAACATCTTCCGTAACCTGGTCGAGGCCGGGGCCCGGGTGACGGTGCTGCCGGCCACGGCAAGCTTCGACGAGGTCATGGCCGAGGAGCCCGATGGCTTCTTCCTGTCTAACGGGCCGGGCGACCCGGCGGCGACGGGTGAATATGCTGTGCCGGTGATCAAGGCGATGCTGGACAGCAAAAAGCCGCTTTTCGGCATCTGCCTGGGGCATCAGATGCTGGCGCTGGCGGTGGGCGGCAAGACCGCCAAGATGTTCCAGGGCCACCGCGGCGCCAACCACCCGGTCAAGCGCCTCGATGATGGCACGGTCGAAATCACCAGCATGAACCACGGCTTCGCGGTGGAGCGGCAGGGCCTGCCGGACAATGTCCGCGAAACCCACGTCAGCCTGTTCGATGATAGCAATTGCGGCATCGAACTGACCGATCGGCCTGCGTTCAGCGTCCAATATCACCCCGAGGCGAGCCCGGGGCCGCAGGACAGCTTCTACCTGTTCGAGAAGTTCGTGGGGATGATGCGGTGAGGGCCGCCCTTTTTATCGCCATTACTCTGTTGTTGTGTGGGTGTGTCGTCAGCGATCGTGAAATCGCCAAACGATGCGATGTTGACGAGAGCCAGCTTCAGGCTGCCTTCGCGGAAGTGTTGGCATCGGCGCCTCACAGCAGCCGCAAGGTCGGGCGCTGCACGCTCACCAGAAGTGAAGGCCAACAGCGCGTGTTGGTCGCAATTACCGGCCAAGCTTGGCGTTATGAACGGTAAGAGCTTCGTCCTCCTGGCTTTGGTCCTCTCCGCCTGCGCTACGCCGCGCATGCATAGCCAGGACGAGCTCAACAGCGCTTCGCTGGCCTGCGGTCTCACCTACGGTGAGCTGATCCAGGATGAGGAGGCGAAGAAGCTGTTGATCCTGTTCCGGCAGGCGCCTGCGCCGGAGCAGCGCCATTGCGTCTATCAGTGGGCGCGGCGGAACCACCTCAAGCTGGTCGTCATCGACGGCATACAGTTTCCGGAAGAAGCGCAATGAGGGCGGCAGCGGTCATCATGCTCCTGTCCCTGACAGCGTGCGGCAATTCGTCGTTCCAGCCTCGGCGGATGGAGAGCGTCGCCGAATTGCAAAAGTGGGATGAGCAGGAGTTCGCCAACTCGCCCGATATGCAGCTGCCCGAGCTTCGCACCAGGCTCCACGCGCTTGGCATCACCGATGCGGAAATCCGCGAGGCGGTCGAGGATCATGGCGTCCCGATCTTCATGCTCACGCTCGACGACGCCAAGTTCGACGGGCTCGACAAGGCGGCGATGGCCAGACTGCAACTGGACAGCCGTTACCGCTTCGACCTGACCGACCAAAGCCAGATCCGGAAGTTCGCGCATTACTCCGGCGAGGAAGACGCGGCGCGAAAAAAGGAAGAGGCGCTCCGCTATCTCGCCAAGAATAGCGAGATGGGCCGTTTCCCCATCTATCGCCCGGGCACGCCGATGGTCGCCTATGCCAAGGCGCTGGAGCATTATTGCGGGTACGACGAGGGCGAGGCGCTCAACGTCGTTGATGGCAAGTGGCTCGAATATCGTCACCGGATGGTCGACAAGGCGGTTGAGGACGACACCGACGGCCGCGACCACGGAATGGCCTCCTTCAAATGCCTCGTCCGCATCGTCTACGCGACCGACCTTCGCCCCCACTTCATCGGCAATCGAAGCCAGACAGGAAACGTCACCCTCTAATGCCCAAGCGCACCGACATCAGCAGCATCCTCATCATCGGCGCCGGCCCGATCGTCATCGGCCAGGCGGCGGAGTTCGATTATTCGGGGAGCCAGGCGGTCAAGGCGCTGAAGGAGGAGGGCTATCGCGTCATCGTCGTCAATTCGAACCCGGCGACGATCATGACCGATCCCGAGCTGGCGGATGCGACCTATATCGAGCCGATCACGCCGGAAATCGTCGAGCGGATCATCGCGGTGGAGAAGCCCGACGCCCTGCTGCCGACGATGGGCGGGCAGACGGCGCTCAACACCGCCCTGACGCTCAACAAGACCGGCGTGTTGCAGAAGCATGGCGTGAAGCTGATCGGGGCGCAGGCCGAGGCGATCGACAAGGCCGAGGACCGCGAAAAATTCAAGGTCGCGATGGACAAGATCGGGCTGGAAAGCGCCCGGAGCGGCATCGCACATAGTCTCGAAGATGCGCTGAAAGTGCTTGAAACGACTGGGCTTCCGGCGATCATTCGCCCGAGCTTCACCCTTGGCGGGACGGGCGGCGGCGTTGCCTACAACCGCGAGGAGTTCGAGGCGATCGTCAAGTCGGGGCTCGACGCCTCGCCCACCGACGAGGTGTTGATCGAGGAAAGCCTGCTCGGCTGGAAGGAATATGAGATGGAGGTCGTGCGCGACCGCGCCGACAACGCCATCATCATCTGCTCGATCGAGAATGTCGACCCGATGGGGGTGCATACCGGGGACTCGATCACCGTCGCCCCGGCGCTGACGCTGACCGACAAGGAATATCAGCGGATGCGCACCGCCAGCATCGCCGTGCTCCGGGAAATCGGTGTCGAAACAGGCGGTTCCAACGTCCAGTTCGCGGTCAATCCGAAGGACGGGCGGATGATCGTGATCGAGATGAACCCGCGCGTGTCGCGATCCTCGGCGCTGGCGTCCAAGGCGACCGGCTTTCCCATCGCCAAGGTCGCGGCGAAGCTGGCGGTCGGTTACACGCTCGACGAGATCGCCAACGACATCACCGGCGGCGCGACCCCGGCCAGTTTCGAACCGACCATCGATTATGTCGTCACCAAGATCCCGCGCTTCGCCTTCGAGAAGTTCAAGGGCAGCGAGGGAACGCTGTCGACCGCGATGAAGTCGGTCGGCGAGGTGATGGCGATCGGGCGGTCGTTCGCGGAGAGCCTGCAGAAGGCGCTGCGGGGGTTGGAGACGGGCTTGTGCGGGCTCGACCGCGTTCGGGCACTGGAAACGGCCATCCCACAGGAGATCGAGAATGCGCTGGCACGGGCGACGCCAGATCGGCTGCTGGTCGCGGCGGAGGCGCTTCGCCAGGGCTTCACGGTCCAGCGCATCCACGAGATCGCCGGCTTCGACCCCTGGTTCCTCGAACGGCTGGCGGAGATCGTCGCGGCCGAGGAACAGGTCAGGGCCGAGGGCATTCCGCAGGATATTGCTGGAATGCGGCGATTGAAGGCGATGGGCTTCTCCGACGCGCGACTTGCCCAGCTCGCGCTTCGCTCGGCCCATGTCGGCCGGGAAATGAGTGAAGCGGCCGCTTATGGCAGCGGCATCGTCCACGATGCGCTGAAGGGCATGACGGGCGGCGTGACGGCCGACGAGGTGCGCAAGGCCCGGCTCAAGCTGGGAGTGCACCCGGTGTTCAAGCGCATCGACAGTTGCGCGGCCGAGTTCGATGCGGCCACGCCCTACCTCTACTCGACCTATGAGGCGCCTTTGTTCGGCGAGGCGGAGGACGAGGCGGAGATTAGCGACAAGCGCAAGGTCGTCATCCTCGGCGGCGGGCCGAACCGGATCGGGCAGGGAATCGAGTTCGACTATTGCTGCTGCCACGCCAGCTTCGCATTAAAGGACGCGGGATTCGAGACCATCATGGTCAACTGCAACCCGGAGACGGTGTCGACCGACCCGGACACGTCCGATCGCCTCTATTTCGAGCCGCTGACGGGCGAGGACGTTCTCGAAATCCTCCAGCGCGAGGCGGAGAAGGGGACGCTGGAGGGCGTCATCGTCCAGCTGGGCGGGCAGACCCCGCTAAAGCTGGCCGAGCAGATTCAGGCGG
>CAMPIY010000159.1 GCA_946886645.1 uncultured Sphingomonas sp. | reverse complement strand
ACTGGGCCGACGCGAAGATGGTCCCGCTGTCGGAAGGCCATTTCGATCTCGACGATTATATCGACTACCTGATCGAATTCCTTCGCTTCATCGGCGAGGGGACGCACATACTCGCGGTGTGCCAGCCGTCGGTGCCGGCCTTCGCCGCGACCGCGATCATGGGAGCGGAGAAAGATCCCTGCCGCCCGGTCTCTCTAACCATGATGGGCGGCCCGGTCGACACGCGCGCCAGCCCGACGAGCGTCAACGCCATGGCGATGGACCGGCCCCTCTCCTGGTTCGAGAGCAACGTCATCGCCACCGTGCCGATGAGCTACCCCGGCGCAGGCCGGAAGGTCTATCCCGGGTTCTTGCAGCTCGCCGGGTTCCTGTCGATGAATCTCGAGACGCACGTGATGAGCCATTACGAGATGTTCAAACATCTTACCCTCGGCGACCATGAGAGCGCTGCCGGGACCAAGCGCTTCTATGACGAATACCTCTCGGTCTGCGACATGACCGCCGAGTTCTACCTCGGGACGATCGAGGCGGTGTTCCAGAAGCACTCGCTGCCGCGCGGTGAGTTCATCCACCGGGGCAAGCCGATCGATCCCGACGCCATCCGCGACACCGCGCTGCTGGCGATCGAGGGCGAGCGCGACGACATTTCCGGCCTCGGCCAGACCCGCGCCGCGCTCGATCTCGCGGCGCACCTGCCGCCGGAGAAGAAGAAGTACCACCTCGCGCCAGAGGTCGGCCATTACGGCATCTTCAACGGCAGCAAGTGGCGCGACCGCATCGCTCCGGTGGTCGAGGAGTGGATCGCGGCCAATTCCTGACCGGCCGGGCCGGCACGGCCCGCTCACTCGATCGGCAGATGCTTCATTCCCGGCTTTACCGCGATGATCCGCGCTGCGCGCACGTTAATCTGCTCGTCCGGGTCCGAAACCCAATACTCGAGGTTCAACGTGAGGCCGTTGGCGGCAACCGAAGCAACCGGCGCCACATTGTGGATCACCTTGCCGTCGATGGCGAAATCGCAGACCAGCAGGGTGTCCGTTCGCACTTCGATCATACCCTCGATGGCGAAAGGGGCGCCCGGCGTCGAGATGAACATGCTGCCGAGCCCGGTGGTCGCACCCGCCTGCGTTAGCGAAACCCGCGCGAAGCGATTGGTCGTTCCGAACGCGCTGGTATTCGCCTTGGTCGAGATAAAGATCTTGTCTCCCGGCTCGAGGTCGCCCGCGGCGAAGGTTGCGCTGGCGTAGACTTCGTTCGCCGCGGTCGTTGTGACGCTCTGCTGTGTGTTCGAGATCAGGCTGGCAGCGTCGAGTCGCCTGCTTGCATCGCTCTCGTTGTCGTTGATGGTGTTGGTTTTCAGAAACTCGTCCGTAAGGCCAATGAAGCCGCCACGGATGAAGTTGCCGCGAACAGTGTTGTTCGATCCGCCCGACAATACCATGGCGCCATTGATGGTGTTGCCCTCGACGCGCCAGCCAGTGGTCGAACCCCCTGCCAGGCCGACATCGCCGTTCTCGAAGAAGTTATCGATCAGCCGGCCACCCTCGCCGTTCAGGGTCGCCGCGCGCAAGTTCGGCGAGCCGTAGAACCGGCTGCTTTCGAGGTAAGGCCGCACGAGGCCGTCACCGGCGTGGTTGCAAGTGAAAAACTGCGAACATCCTGGCGCGGTAACAACGAGGTGGCGAAATCCGCAATCGACGGTCGGATGGCCGGGCGTGGGGTTCGACTGAATGCTCAGTGCGGGACGCGTCAGGGCAGGAAAGCGAAAGCGCGAATTGCGGATTTCATTGTCGCGACCCGAGCCGAGAATAACCGCTGCGCCTCCTGTCGTATCGTTGGGCCCGCTGTCGACGGTCAGATCGTCGAACACGCATTCGGCGCAGCTCTCGCTCATCGCAATGAAGAACGGTGGAGCGTCGGATGCACCGGCCCACCGTGTGCTTGCATCCGTCAGCGCGCCGCGCAAACCGCGCACCACGGTCCCGTGGCTGCCTTCGGCAAGTTCGCAAATCTTTCGCCAGGCGCGAAAGCGGACGTTCTCGAACAGACAATCCTGCATGGCATTGGCTGTGATCCCGTTACGGCCGTCGAGGGTGAGATCGCGAAACACGCCGTCGATCACACCGCCATAGGTGAAGGGAGTGCCGAGATCCGACGAGAGCGTTAGATTGCTGATATGCGGCGCGTAAAGCAGGTAATAGACGGAGGCGCCCGGCAGCGTGGTCGGCATGTTCTCCGCCGAATTGCCAATCACCGGGATGTCGGCAAGGAGCTCCGCCGGCGGGGCGCGGTCGAGCAGGACATAATCGGACGTCGCCTCGACCACCCGAGCGCGGAGGTAATTGCGGTAGACCTCGTACTCGTTGCCCGGCCCATAGTATTTTGAAGCACCATGCAGCACGACAAGGTCCCCAGGGGCGAAGTTGGCACCAGCCCCGGCCGGCAGGGTCAGAGCAGGCCCGCTCGCGGCCTCGACGGAGAAGTAAGTGAGGTAGGAAGTGTTCCAGACCATCGAGATGCCGAGAGGCAACGTCACGCTGAGCGTGTGGTCCTGATCGAGGGGTGTCTGGTTGACGTTGCGGAGCTCGGCGCCGTTGCCGCGGATCGTAAGCCGCTGGCCCATGATGAACGGGGGCGCCTCGACAGTGTAGATCGCGCCCGCCTCGCCTGTCAGCAAGGGCCGTTCCTCGGCAAGCGCCACGAGGGCGGCGGCCGTTGGTTCGCTACGCATCGCCATGCTCACGCCGTTTTCGTCCGCCCGCGCGGCGGCCCTGCGCGCCTGGCCCGCCAGACCGCGCGCTCCGATGTCGAGCGCGCTCATTGCGACACCCGGTAGTCGATCGAGCCCGAGGCAAGCTGGATGTCGAGATAGAAGCTGGCACCTTCCTCGGTTTCGAGCCAAGCCTGCTCGCAGCCCGGCTGGCTATATTCGGCCCATGGCTCTCCCGCCACACGCAGGGCAGTTAGTGTCGAGCCACCATCGGTCGAGCGCAGCAGCCTGACCAGGCCTTGCCAGATCCCACCGAGCGTCACTGCGACGATGCGGCCGGGCACGGCCTCGAAAGGCCCGGCAAGGGTCGATGCGGAGGCTTCGCCGCCAAAGGGGGGAGGTGCCGGGGGGAATGAAGCGACCGGCAGGGGATCGCTCTCCCTCACCAGGATGAAATTGTCGGCAGGATCGGCGTAGCCGACGGCGTAGCATGGCGCATAGCCCGCAGGGGCCTTGATGGGTGTGGGATCGGACATGGAGGATCTCCTGGCGAGTCGAACGATCCGATCCGATTAGGCAGGAAGCAGGACTGTAGGAAAGAGAAAAATACACTCTTTGCGGTAAATTTCCTTCGACCTGCGAATTTGCGGTGAGTTTTCGGTCGGCTTGGGCGGGGGCGTTGCCACGCTTGCAAAAACAGCTTCCTGTCGCCAAGGGAGAATTTCGCGACATTTTCCGGGCAACCCGGCTAGGGTGAGTCGTGCTTCGTTGCGGCAAGCGCCGTTGCGGAGTGCGTTTCGGCCGCCGCAAAGACAGGAACGACGAAAGTTGATCGAGTACCCTCCAGCCCAAGGCCTATACGACGCGCGCAACGAGCATGACTCCTGCGGTGTGGGCTTCGTCGCCCATATCAAGGGCGCAAAGTCGCACGCCATCGTCGGGCAGGCGCTGGAGATTCTGGCCAACCTCGATCACCGCGGCGCGGTCGGGGCCGACCCGCTGCTCGGCGACGGGGCGGGCATCCTGCTGCAGATTCCGGACCCGCTTTATCGCCGCTGGGCGACGAGCGAGGGCCTGACGCTCCCCCCGCCGGGCGATTACGCCGTGGCGATGTGCTTCCTGCCGCAGGAAGATGCGGCGCGCGAGTTCATCTGCGAGCAGTTCGAGAAATTTATCGCCAAGGAAGGCCAGCACCTGATCGGCTGGCGCGATGTTCCCACCACTGAAGACGGTCTCGGCAAGGCGGTGCTCGCGTCGATGCCCGTGATCCGCCAGTGCTTCATCGGACGGGGCGAGAACTGCGCCGACCAGGACGCGTTCGAGCGCAAGCTGATCGTCATCCGCAAGCAGACCCAGAACCCGCTCAAGGAACTGGCCGCCAAGCATCGCATGCCGGAGATCGAGAAGCTCTACATGCCGAGCTTCTCGAGCCGCACGGTGGTTTACAAGGGACTGCTTCTCGCCAATCAGGTCGGCAGCTTCTACGACGACCTGCGCGATCCCGACTGCGTCTCGGCGCTCGGCCTCGTCCACCAGCGCTTTTCGACCAACACCTTCCCGAGCTGGAAGCTGGCGCACCCGTACCGGCTGATCGCCC
>CAMPIY010000158.1 GCA_946886645.1 uncultured Sphingomonas sp. | reverse complement strand
ATCATCGCCCATGAGCTCGCCCACGTCGCCCGGCTCGATTGGGCCAAGCTGATGCTGGCGCGCGTCGCGACCGCCATCTTCTGGTTCAACCCGCTTGCCTGGGTCCTCGCTCGCGAAGCCCATCAGCTGCGCGAAGAAGCGGCCGACGACGCCGTGCTGGCGGCCAACATCGACGGCGCCGACTATGCCCAACTGCTGGTCGGGGTCGCCCGGCACGAATGCAAGGGGCTGCTGCTCGGCGCGCATGGCGTTGCGCCCGGCAAGGGATCGCTCCGCCGCCGCGTCGGCCGGGTGCTCGACGGAACGCTTACCCGCGCTCCGGCCACCAGGTCGTGGATGGCGGGTTTCGGTGCCGGCATGCTGGTCATGGCCGCGCCTCTTGCAGCCCTCACGCTCGGCCCGAAGGCGGAAGACAAGCTCGACGCCAAGTCGATCGAGGAAAGCGTCAAGGGTCCGGCGGCCTTGGCCGACCACCTCTCGCCTCAGGCCGAGGCTGTGCCGAACGCCGTCTGGGCAGCGGTCGCCAGCGCCACCGGTCCGGCCTGGTCGGAAGAGATGCAGCGCGACCTCGAAAAGAATCTCGAGAATGGCGACGACTTCGTCTCGCGCGCACCGAGCGGCGCGTCGGTCATTCGCAAGAATGGTATTCTCGTCACCCGTTCGCCGGGCGGCGCGAGCGTCACCATCTATCCGCCCGACGCCAAGGGCCGGCAGAAGATCGTTTCGATCGCGCCAAATGGTGCGGCCACGACCACCTACGCCGATGCTCGCGTCCACCCGAGGATGGCCTCCAACCACAAGCAGCGCAGCGTGTTGGAGCGGACCATCGAGATGAAGGCCGTCGGCGTTACGCCGGAATATATCGCCGCCATTCGCCAGGCTGCTCCGCACCTTGGGGCGCTCGACAGCGACGATGTCGTCGAACTCCGCGCGGTCGGCGTCACGCCCGAATATATCCGCGACCTCGCGGCGGCGGGCTTCCGCAACCTGGACAAGGATACGCTGATGGAAGCCCGCGCGGTTGGAGTGACCGGCAACTACATCCGCTCGATGAAAGCGGCCGGCATTCGCGGCACGATGGACGACTATGTCGAGCTACGCGCCGTCGGAGTGAATGCCCGGGACGCGCGACGAGGCCTGACCCCGGATCAACTGGTCGATCTCAAGGCAAGCGACCTCTATGTTTCCCCGCCGGAGCCGCCGGCGCCGCCCGAGGTCGCTGTCGACCCGGACCCGGACGAGTGACGACCGACTCACCCAACTGACGAACTGAGATTTCGAAAATTGCCGAACGAAGGACGCCCCGACCGGGGCGAACGGGACCGGCTTGCCGATTGAAGCCAAGGAGAAATGCCATGAACCGTGCGCTAGTTTTCATCGCAGCCAGTGCCGCAGCGGCCCTCGCCGTCACCAGCGCCTGCCTGGCCAAGACCGAAACCAACCGCGACTTTCGCGCCGATAATATTCATTTCACCATGACCCCCGCGACCCGCGGCGGCGACGTCAACCTGAGCCTTCGATCCGGTCGCAACTACAATATGTCGAGCCACTTCGCCGCTTCGGAGCTTCCCGGGCTTGACCTTGCCACCTTTCGCTCCGCCGGCCCGGCGCCGGTTCATTTCGCCCTTGTGAGGCAGGCTGGCCGGATCGACTGCGCCGGCTCGAGCAAGAAATTGCGGGCTGAAGGCGATTGCCGCTTTTCGGCGGACGCCGCCTTTTCCGACTTGCTCGCGAACCGCGGCATCGGCCGCCCGACCCTGGAAGAAGCCTATGGCCTGACCATAGTCGGCGCGACCCGAGACCTGGTCGATGCCATTCACGCCGCCAACTACCCGCGCCCGACGATCGAAAAGCTGATCGAGCTTTCCGCCGTCGGCGTCGACCGGCAGTTTATCGACGAGCTGTCGCGGCGCGGCTATCGCCCGGGCAGCCTCGACGACCTTGTCCAGTTCGGCGCGCTCGACGTCACGCCCGACTATATCGATGGAATGGCACGCGCGGGCTTCCGCAACATGGATGCCGACGCCATCGTCCAGTTCAAGGCGCTCGACATCTCGCCCGCCTACATCGCCGAGCTTGCCCGCATGGGTTATTCGGACCTCAGCCCGGACGAGGTGACGCAGCTGAAGGCGCTGGAGGTCACGCCCGAGTTCGTCGAGGGCTTTGCCCGCATCGGATATGCCAAGCTTCCGGTCGACCAGCTCGTCCAGCTGAAAGCGCTCGACGTCACGCCGGAATATGTGAAGTCGCTGCGCGATCGTGGCTTCGCCGACCTGTCGCCCGAGCAGATGGTAGCCATCCGCGCGGTCGGCGAGCGTCAAGGCAAGCGAAATTGAGGACGTTCGTCGAGCCGTTGGTCGGCCGGAAGGCAGACCGCAGCGGTTTGTCGAAGTCCGCTGGCGTCCGCCGGGCCGCAACCAGAGCAAAGAATCCAAGGGGGAATATCATGGACCTGTCGCGTAATCGTCTTCTGCTTCTATCCGGCATCGCCCTTCTGATGCCGGTACCGGCCGTTGCCCAATCGGGAACGGTCACGCCCGACCCCGCCGTGGCGCCGGCTCCCCAAGCCGCCACGGCGGGCAACCGGCGGGTGTTCACCCCCGCCGACTTCGCCCGCTTCGCCCCCAAGACCGCCTATGACATGCTGGTCCAGGTTCCCGGCTTCACCATCCGCAGCGCGGATGTCGAGCGCGGGCTCGGCCAGGCATCGGAAAACGTGCTGATCAACGGCCAGCGCATCGCCAATAAATCGGGCGGCGCCATCGACGAGCTTCGCCGGATCGGCGCGGCGAATGTCGAGCGGATCGAGCTGGTCGAGGCGGCCAGCCTCGGCATCGCGGGTCTGTCGGGCCAGGTCGCCAACGTCATCGTGAAGTCCGTGGCGAAGGCCAGCGGCCAGTTCGAATGGACTCCCAACGTCCGGGCCCATTACGCCAAGCCGAACCTGTTCGACGGATCGATCAGCTACTCCGGAAAATCGGGGCCGGTCGATTACACTTTCTCGGTCAAGGACGACGCCGGCCGCGGGGCCTATGGCGGGCCGGTCCGGCTCTACGACGCCGACGGCGTGAATTTCGAGAACCGCCACGAAGTCCTGCACAATGAATCCGAGCTCGTCACCTTCCAGGGCAAGTTCAAGCTCGACGGCCCCGGCTCGTCGGTCGGCAATCTGACCCTGGGCTATACCCCCTACTGGAATCCCGGAAGCCTCAAGGATCGGCGCATTCGTCTCGATGGGGACAATCGCAGCCGGGTTACCGACACCGAGCTCAAGGGCTGGTATTACGACGTCAACGCCGACTACGAGTTCCGGCTCGGGCCGGGCCGGCTGAAGCTGATCGGCCTTCGGCATTTCGATCACGAACCGGTGATCACCACCCAGGTCACTCGCTTCGACAGCGGCGTTGACGACGTCGGCATCCGCTTCAGCCGCAACTCGCGCATCGCGGAAACCGTCGGGCGCGCCGAATATGGCTGGAAAACCGGCAAGAACGACTGGCAAATCTCATTCGAGCGGGCGTTCAACTCGCTGGACCAGCGCGGCGGCCTGTTCGAGCTCGACAGCGACGGCGACTTCCAGGAAGTCGACTTTCCGGAAGGGACCGGGAAAGTCCAGGAGGTCCGCTACGAAGCCATCGGCACGTTCAGCCGCCCCCTGACCTCCAATCTCGACCTGCAGGTTGCTGCTGGCGGCGAAATCTCCAAACTCGAGCGCGTCGACGGCGACACCGCCCCCCGCAAATTCTTCCGCCCCAAGGGAAGCATCACGCTCGGCTGGCGGCCCGCGAAGGGCTGGGACGCAAGCCTGAAGCTGCGGCGCCGCGTCGGCCAGATTAGCTTCTACGACTTCCTCGCCCAGCCCAAGCTGCAGGACGACCGCGAAAACAGCGGCAATCCCAATCTCGTCCCCCCGCAAAGCTGGGAGGTAGAGGCGGAGGTCGGGCGCGAACTGGGCGCCTGGGGCAAGACACGGCTGAAAGTCTATGCCCACCGCATCGACGACATCATCGACATCATCCCCGTCGGCGACGACGGCGAAGCGATCGGCAACCTTCCGCGCGCGACAAAGTTCGGGATGGAATCGACCAGCACCTTATTGTTCGACCCGATCGGCTGGAAGGGGGCCAAGCTGGACCTGACGTTTGGCTTCGAAAACACCAGCGTCCGCGATCCGCTGACGAACGAGAAGCGCGCGATCAGCGGCACCCTCGACCGCTGGGCGTCGATGCAGTTTCGCCACGACATCCCGAACAGCAAGATCGCCTGGGGCATCAACGCCAGCCACGAACATTATGCCAAGACCTTCTTCCTGACCGAGGTCGG